>JAGVOW010000087.1 GCA_020052515.1 Brevinematales bacterium
GGAAAAGAAAATCAAGGCAGATATTGCCCGGCTGGAAAAATCCAGCGGAGCGAAGGTTGTGACCGAAGTCAAGCTGGCCGGCGCTTTTTACCCCGCGGAGGCATACCATCAGGATTACCTGAAGAAAAATCCCGGCGGCTACTGCCATATTGATTTAAGCAAGGCGCTCAAACAGTCGTTTTTCGTGGGCAACTCCCTCAATTTTTTTTGACAATCTTTTTATTTTCTATTAAGCTTAGTCGCAAAAATTTATCAAGGAGCAGGATTGCATGAAGGCATTTTTATTTCCGGGGCAGGGTTCTCAAAAGGTTGGAATGGGCAAGGATTTAATAGAAGAATTTCAAATAGCGGGGGAAATTTACCGGGAGGCGGATAAAATTCTGGGTGTTTCTATCTCAAATCTTTCTTTCGAAGGGCCGGAGAGTGAGCTGACTAAAACAGAAAATACTCAGCCGGCACTTTTGACTTATAGTTATATAGCGACTCGTATCCTGGAAGAAAGAAAGATTTTGCCGGATTTCACGGCGGGGCATTCTCTGGGAGAATTTTCCGCTATTCTGGCAGCGGGGATGCTGACTTTTCAGGAAGCCCTTTTGATTGTGAGAAAGCGTGGGGAGCTTATGGCCTCAGCTGATCCGGAAGGCAAGGGCGGGATGGCGGCAGTGCTTGGCCTGGATGATGAAAAAGTAAGGGCTGTTTGCCAGGAAGTGTCTAAAGTAAAATACGTGGAGCCGGTGAATTTTAATTGTCCTGGACAGGTTGTTATTTCCGGTTTGAAGGAAGGAATTGACCTGGCGGAGAGCAAATTGAAAGAGGCCGGTGCAAAGAGAGTTTTAAAGCTTTCTGTAAGCGGAGCGTTTCATTCTCAGCTAATGAAAAAAGCGGCAGAGGAATTCTCTGAATTTTTAACAAAATTTGAGTTCAGGAAGCCAAGGTGTAAAGTGGTAGCTAACGCGACCGCTTCTTTTCTGGATGAGGGAAATGTGAAGGATTTGCTGGTAAGGCAAATGAGGAGTCCTGTATTATGGGCGGATTCTATCTGTTTTTTGAAAGCAAATGGCGTGACAGAGGCTGTGGAAGTCGGCTTTGGCAATGTGGTTTCGGGGCTGGTGAGAAAGATTGATGAAAGTATAGATGTAAAATCGTGGAATCAATTATTACAGGGATGATAAAAGGAGAGATCAAATGTCGGAATTTCAGAAAGAAGCCTATGATATTACAGAAATTATGAAGGTTCTTCCCCATCGTTATCCTTTTCTTCTGGTGGATAAAGTGACGGAAATCCATGAAAAAGGCGGAAAGGGCTACAAAAACGTTTCTATGAATGAAGAGTTTTTTCAGGGGCATTTTCCCGGAAAGCCGGTTATGCCGGGCGTATTGATTATAGAGGGAATGGCGCAGTGTTCGGGGTTTATCGCTTTGAAGATTTTAGAAAAAACAGATCCTCATTTCGACGCCGCACAGGGAAAAATTATTTACTTTATGATGATCGACAAGGCAAAGTTTAGAAGGCCCGTAGTTCCAGGCGATAGGCTGGATTTTGAAATAGAAGTTTTGAAGCTTTCTTCCAGAATCGCACGCTTTATGGGATATGCGAAAGTGAATGGGGAACTCGCCGCGGAAGCTGAAATGACGGCGATGCTGGAAAACAGATGAAAGCACCTTTAAAAATCGGCAGCCTTTCTTTTAGAAATCGTGTTCTAACCGCGTCGGGCACTTTCGGAATGGGGAAGGAATTTTCTGATTTTTTAGATTATTCGCAGCTTGGCGGCATCACACTAAAAACGATTACAAAAAATCCAAGGCAGGGCAACCCTCCCCCTAGAATTCTAGAAACACCGTACGGTTTGCTCAATTCGATTGGATTAGAGAATGAAGGGTTTCAAAAAGTTTATCAAGATTTAAAAAAAAACGATTACTTGCGGCAATATGACACTAATGTTATTTTCAGCCTTGCCGGGGACAGCGTGGAAGATTATGTGGAAATGGCCAGGTTTTTCTGCGAGATAGAAGGAATCGCTATGCTGGAATTGAACCTGAGCTGTCCTAATGTTCATGAGGGCGGCGCGACTTTTGACTCCAATCCTGAAAACGTCAAGCGGATAGTAGAAGAAACCGCGAAAACAGTTTCAAAACCTTTTACGGTAAAGTTCAGCCCATCCCAGGATTTTGTGAAAAACTCCAGAATCGCCGAGTATAGCGGGGCGCATGCGATTACTATTTCAAATACATTTCTGGGAATGGCGATCCATGCAAAAACAAAAACTTTTGTTTTTAAAAATAAAACCGCTGGTTACTCCGGGCCGGCTGTAAAACCTATGGCTCTGGCCAATGTTTATAGAGCGGCACAGGCTGTAAAGATTCCTGTTATCGCTTCGGGCGGGATTTCTAGCGCGGAGGATGCGTCGGAATTTTTGATAGCGGGGGCGTCTTTTATCAGTATCGGTACATTGAATTTTGTGGATCCGGGCCTGGCGGGAAAAATCGCGAAAGAAATTGAGTAAAGTTCATTTTTAGATTATAATAAGATAGCACTAACCTGATAGGTTTATAGATTCATAGGCGCGGTTAATTAACCGCGCCTATGAATCTATAAGCAGTTTGGAGTTTTTATGTTTTTAGAAGAATTCTTGAAGGTCTTCGAACAGATTCTCAACGAATTCAGAATATTGAATGAGCATTTTGATGCCAAATCGAAATCAAAAACGGTGGATTATGATAGCCTTTTTGATAAGTGGATCAAAGATATGGGGCATCGTTATAGAGGAATTCCATTGACGATGCATTGGGCGCTTTCTTCTCCAAATATCGCGAAAAATGAAATTATCTTTGATGTGCATTATAAGGATGATTATTTTTTTGAGGTCAAGTATAAATTTGATAAATGTTTTGTAGAGAAATTTCCGGATAGTACGGCAAAATTTTTGGAAGTTTTGCGAAACATTACTTCGGAGTTTTTCGAGTTTAATGAGAAATATGATCTAAACGCCGGGCCAAATATGACGGATTATGAATTGCATTTTTCAGATTGGCAGAAGAGGGTTTACAGCGGCTATTCCGATGTGGCAATTGATATTAACTGGGAAAATAGGGCCGCCGCAGTTCAATCTACCCCGTTTTTCTTAAATGTAATGATGAGGGATGATTTTCTGGCACAGATCAGGTGTAAATTTGACGCGGGAAAGAAGTCTTAACAGCAGGAGTTTTTATGCGTATTCTCAGCGGTATGCAGCCGACAGGTTATATGCATCTGGGTAACTATGTGGGAGCTTTAAAAAATTATATTCAGTTGCAGAATGATCCGAATCATGAAACGTTTTATTTTATTGCGGATATTCATTCTCTCACTTCCAATCAGGCGCATTATAAGGATGAAATATCCAATTATATTTTTAATATGGTTGTAGATTGGCTGGCGGCCGGGATTGATCCGGGTCGGTCTACTATCTTTCTGCAGTCGGATATACCGGAACATTGCGAGCTTTATACCCTGCTTTCTATGATTACTCCTATTTCCTGGCTGGAGCGAAACCCCACTTACAAAGAAAAAATGGAAGAAATAGAAGGCAAAGAGCTGGATAATCTTGGTTTTCTGGGCTATCCAGTCCTCCAGACCGCGGATATTGCCCTTTATGGAGCGGATAGCGTTCCAGTGGGCAAAGACCAGATCCCTCACCTCGAGATTAGCCGTGAAATTATCCGCAGGTTTAATTATATTTACCAGCAGGATGTTTTGAAAGAACCTCAGCCTCTTTTATCAAGTGTGCCCAAGCTCAATGGGCTGGACGGCAGGAAGATGAGCAAATCTTACAATAACGCGATTTACCTTTCCGATGATGAGGAAACTTTACGGACAAAGGTTATGTCTATGGTCACCGATGTTAAACGGGCTAGAAAAAGCGACCCCGGGCATCCGGATGAATGCAACTTGTTTCCTTATTATCTGGCTTTTTGCACGGATGAGGGGATGATTTTCCAGATAAGGAAGGATTGTGAAACCGCTGTTCTGGGCTGTGTGGATGATAAAAAGAAATTGGTACAGCTGCTTCTGGATGTTTTTGCTGATTATAAGAGAAAGAGACAGCAGGTTCTTCAGAATCAGAATGCGGTTTATGACATACTAAAAGAAGGCGCTATTAAAGCCGGGAAAGTCGCGCGGGAAACGATGGAAAAAGTAAGAAGCGCTGTTGGAATGAGCTCGAAGAATCGTTACGGGAGTTAGTGAATGGTAGGGATAATCAAAAGCGGTTGTACGCTTCATGTAAGGAATTTTGACGGCCCTCTCGATTTGCTTCTGGAATTGATCCAGGGATCCAAGCTGAGTGTAACGGATATTTTTCTTTCCGATATTACAGACCAGTATTTAATGTATATCAAAACAATGCAGTTGTTCAATATTGATATTGCCTCAGAATTTTTTGTGATAGCGGCGACGCTCGTTTATATTAAAACAAAAAGACTGCTTCCCAATATGAAGCTGGAGCAGGAAGAAATTTTAGATGAGAAAGAGCTGATTGAACGTCTTAAGGAATACAAGAAGTTTAAATTTGCCGCCCGCTACCTCTGGCAGAAGAAAGAAGAGGGGGATATTTATTTCTCACGCGGCAGTATGCAGAACCCTCTGGGAAATGTAAAATTGTATAAAATGGAAGACGCGCTGGTGGGAGATTTGCTCAAAGCATTAAGCCGTTACAAGGGAGCTTTTATCAGAAAAGCGATTCCTATTAAGAGAAGGGAAGTCAATGTTGAGGAAAAAATGCGCTTGATTATGGAGCTCTTAAATTTAAAGCGGATGATCCGCTTCAGCGAGCTAGCGCAGAACGAAAAAACGAAAGTGGACAAAGTGGCTTCGTTTCTCGGAAGCCTTGAGCTGAGTTTCCGGCAGAAGGTGCTTTTAAAACAGCTTCGATTGTTCGCGGATATTGATATTTTTAAAAGATAATGGGTAAGGGGAAAAGATGAATGGTTCATTGTTTATCAACAAAACTTATTCACGAAGTGAATGGAAAGGGCTTCTGGAAGCAATTCTGTTTGTCAATGGAAAGCCTTTTTCCATAGAAGTCCTACAGAAAATTATGGAAGCCTCAAAGCAAGAAGTACAGGGTCTAATAGAAGACATAAACCGCGATTACAACGATCGTAAAAACGGTTTTGCCATTATTCCGGTAGCGGGCGGTTTTCAGTTGGTGACCAATCCGCATTATCGCGAAGAGCTGACAGAACTTTTTGGAAAGAGAAATGAGAACAGGCTTCCCAAAAGCTGTCTGGAAACCCTTGCGATTATTGCTTACAAGCAGCCGATGACAAAAGAAGATGTGGATAAGATCCGTGGCGTTTCCAGCTCCAGAAGCATTAATCATTTATTGGGCCTGAAACTTATTAATATTTCTGGTTCAGCGGACGACCTGGTAAAGTCTCCTCTTTATTCCACTACCGAGCGCTTTCTAGAATTTTTCCGGATTAAAAGCATGGAAGATTTGCCTTCCTTGAACAGCATAGAAATGAATAATTTCCTTTCGGATTTTGAGCTGGATGCGGATGAAGAGGAAGAAGCTGAGAGCGAAACGGATAAAGAAGAATCTATTTTTCAATAAAGGTATGAGTTTTATGAAATATTCCCCCTTTTCAAAGGGGGAGATCGGTTATATATAATCACACAGGGAGGAAACAATGGCCAAAAAGTCATTCTCTCTAGAAGACTTGAGAGCGAAAATAAATAAAATTGACGAAAAATTTGTGGAGCTCTTAGATGAGCGCGCGGATTTAGTGAAGGACATTGGTGATTATAAAAAGGCCAATAACATTGCAGTTTACCAGCCGGAAAGAGAAAAGGAAGTGAAGGAAAGGGCGTTAAAAAACTCTAAAAAAGTATTTCCTGCAGCGGCTCTGACGCAGATATTTACGGAGATTGTTTCCGCGGCCAGGTCTTTAGAGGAACCCATTCAGGTCGGCTACCTGGGGCCAGAGGCCTCTTTCTCGGAACAAGCTGTGCGGAAGCAGTTTGGCAGTTCGGTTTTAATGAGGCCTCTTCCGACTATATCGGACGTTTTTAGAGAAGTGGAAAATGAAAAGGTGAATTATGGGATTGTACCGATAGAAAATTCGCAGGAAGGCACTGTCTATATTGCCTTAGATGAGTTTGTGGAATCTCCCCTGAAGGTCATAGGCGAACTTTACTTAAACATTCATCACAATTTGATGACCAATGTAAAATCCATTCAAGAAATAAAGAGGCTTTATATTCACCCGCAGACTATGGGGCAATGCCGAATGTGGCTGGAAGCCAATATGCCCAATGTGGAAAAGACCGAAGTTTCCAGCAATTCAAAAGCGGCAAGCCTTGTGGCTCGGGACAAGTGTTCCGCCGCGGTTGCCGGCGCTATTGCGGCTGAAAAATATGGTTTAAATATTATCGCGGAAAATATAGAAGATAGTCCTGAGAATTATACCCGTTTCTGGGTTGTTTCCTCGAAATCTCCTGAGTTTGAAAACCCGGAAAAAACGACCGTATTGGTGTCTGTAAAAGACAAGCCCGGCGCGCTTTTAAAACTGCTTTCTCCTTTTCAAGTATACAATATTAACCTTTCAAAAATAGAGTCCCGTCCTTCTCGAAGAAGGCCATGGGATTACCTCTTCTTTATCGATCTGGACGGCGGGATTCAATCGACCGGACTGCAGAAGGCTTTAGAGAAAGTGAAGGAAAGCGCCGTTTTTGTAAAAGTCCTGGGCTCCTACCCTAAAGCAATCTACGAGAAGTAGCCGCAAGCTTTAGCTTGCGTTTGATTTACGCGGGCTAAAGCCCGCGGCTACATATCCTGAATTTAAGAAATCGCAAGGCTAATGCCAAACGTTTTTTTGGTTGACTTTTAGTGCTTTTATTCTATGATAATGAGTAACGAGTAGACTGGTTATCATTTGTTTGCAAATCTCATTTTCATTACTCGTTACTAGTCACTCGTAACTGAAAAGAGGGGTATGTTATGGCTCGCGGCTATTGGATGCTGGTTCTTCATGCTCATCTTCCCTATGTGAGGCATCCGGAGTATAATGATTCTCTGGAAGAAAGATGGCTTTATGAAGCGATTACGGAAACTTATATTCCTTTTCTGGATATTTTTGAAAGGCTTTTGATAGAAGGGGTTGACTATCGTGTTACGTTATCTTTGACCCCGCCGCTTTGCAATATGCTTTCTGATGCTTTGCTGCAGGAAAGGTATTTAAAAAAGCTGGAATCGCTCATAGAACTGGCGGAAAAAGAATTGGAAAGGACTAAATTTATTCCAGAGTTTCACCGGGTCGCGGAAATGTATATGCATAAGTTCAAAAGGGCCCATCAACTCTATACAGAGACCTATAATAGAAATTTATTAATGGGGTTTAAAAAGTATCAGGACCTTGGGAAATTAGAGATTTTGACTTCTGGCGCGACGCATGGATTTTTGCCGCTCATGAACATGTACCCTAACGCGGTAAGGGGGCAAGTCTTAACCGCGGTAGAAGATTATAAAAGGCATTTCGGTAGAGCTCCAAAGGGGATGTGGAACGCGGAATGCGGCTATTATCCGGAATTGGAAAATTTATTAGCCGAAGGGAATATCAAATATTTTTTTACGGATACGCATGGTGTTCTGCACGCTGATCAGTATCCAAAATACGGCGTTTTTGCTCCGATGTTTACTCCAAATAAGATCGCTTTTTTTGGAAGGGACGTAGAAACTTCCCATTCCGTCTGGAGCGCCAAAGAAGGTTATCCGGGTGATCCGAGTTACAGGGAGTTTTACCGGGACATTGGGTTTGATTTAGAGTATGATTATGTCAAGCCTTATATCCATGAGAGCGGGCTTCGCATATCTACCGGGATGAAATACCACAAGATTACGAGCAAAGAAACCCCTATGGAATACAAACAACCTTACGATCCCCAGGCGGCATATACAAGAGCCGTTGAGCATGCCTCCAATTTTGTTTTTAATAGGGAGAAACAGATTAATTATCTGTCCGAGCATATGGACAGGGAGCCTGTGGTGGTTTCTATGTATGATGCTGAGCTTTTCGGACATTGGTGGTATGAAGGGCCTGAATTTCTTTACAATGTCTTGAAGATCATGTCAAAAAGCCCGGTGGTCAAAAACATTACGGCGCCGGAGTACCTGGATAAATATCCGAGCAATCAGAAAGCGAGGCCTCCTTTGTCCAGCTGGGGCTATAAAGGATACAATGAATTCTGGCTTAATGGCACCAATGACTGGGTATACCCTCATCTGCATAAAGCCGATGAGAGGATGATTGATCTGGCTAATAAGCATATGCTTTCCAGAGACAAACTTTTAATCCGGGCTTTGAATCAGGCCGCGCGAGAGCTTTTGCTGGCGCAGTCTTCGGATTGGGCATTTATTATGAAAACCAATACGATGGTAGATTATGCCGTAAAAAGGACAAAAGATCATCTCGGCAGATTTCAGAGGCTCTTTGATATGATCCGGGAAGAGCGTATAGATGAAAGCTGGCTGAAAGAAACAGAGTATCGTGATAACATTTTTCCAGAGATGGATTACAGGGTTTTTGCGGATAGATAGTTGTGGTGAAGGAGCATTTTGGCATGGAGGGAGAAAAGAATTTTTTAAAGGTGAGAATTCTTTATGTGGAAGATGAGGCAATCACCCGCTTGAGCATCACTCAATTTTTGGCTGATAAAGTAGAGCAAATCTACACGGCTGAAAATGGGGCGATCGGCCTGGAATTATATAAAAAATACCAGCCGGATGTTATTCTCACAGATATCCGGATGCCGGTTATGAGCGGACTCGAAATGATACAGGCAATTCGCCAGGACAATCCTGATATTCCAGTGATTGTGGCGACTGCTTACAGTGATTCTTCTCTTCTGGCTGAGCTTATTAATCTTGACACTACTCAATTTGTTTCCAAACCGATTGTGCAGGAAAGGCTTTTTCAGGCACTGGAAAAATGCGTGCGCTCTTGTTTTATGGAAGATGAACTCCGGAGTATGGCTGTTCTGTTGAAGGAGTATAAAAACGCTATTGATTCCAGCAGCATTGTTTTAAAATTTGATAAAAAAGGCGCTGTTATTTATGTGAATAACGCTTATTGCAGGCTGGCAAGCCTTGAAAAAGAAGAAATTTTAAATAAACCGGTTTCAATGGTTCCTTATCCTGAGAGTCCGGAAAACACAGAAAAACAAATCTGGGATACCATTCTATCCAAAAACATATGGAAAGGGATTTTAAAAGATTACAGCAAAAAAGGGGTAGGGTACTTTCTTAGCACCACAGTGCTTCCTATCCTGGATGGGAACGGAAAAATAGAAGAATTTATATCCATTGGTTATGAAGTCACAGAGCTGATAGAAAAGGAAAAAGAGCTTGTCCGGCAATTATATTATGATAGGACGACCGATTTGCCGAACCGTTCAAAGCTGCTCAAGGATGTCGAAGAGGCTTTTTCGCCCGTGCTAATGATTATTAACATTGATTCATTTCAGGAAGTCAACGATTTTTACGGCAACGAAATAGGGGACTTTTTAATGAATGAGATGGGCAAAAGATTGGTTTCTTTGCTGCCTTCAGAGGATTACCGGCTTTATAAAATGCCGACAGATGAATACGCGATTTTGCTCGATAAAAAAGATATTCCCAACAAGCAGTTAGAGGTTTTTATCCGTTCTATTGTAGAAGAAATCAATGAAAAACCATATTTTTATAAAGATCAATCTGTCAATCTGACTTCAGCGATAGGCATTGCTTTTGAAAAAGAAGAGGAAGGAGTCACTCAGGGGAAATGGCGCAATCTGGCTCTGAAAGCCGATATGGCTTTAAAAAAGGCAAAAAGAACGCGTAAACATTATATTATTTATGATGATTCTATGCAGATTAAGGAAGAATACGCGAACAATATCAACTGGACTAGAAAATTGAAAGACGCTATTAAAAATGGCAGGATTGTGCCCTTCTTTCAGCCCATTTATAACAATCACACCAATTGTGTTGAAAAATATGAGTGCCTGGTCAGGATGCTGGACAAAGACGGCAAAGTGAACGCGCCGCTTCTGTTTTTAGAAATGTCCAAAAAGTCTAAGCTTTATCATCACATTACGAAAATTATGATTGAGAAATCCTTTGAGGCTTTTCAGTCAAAAGATTATGAGTTTTCTATTAATTTATCGGTGGATGATATGCTGGATGAAGATACGAATTCGTTTATTGTTTCTCTGTTGAAAAAAAATCAAAAAACGGCAAAGCGCGCTGTTTTTGAAATACTGGAGTCAGAAGGTATAGAGAATTATGAGCAGGTAAAAAGTTTTATAGAAAATATTAAAAGCTTTCAAGCAAAGATCGCTATCGATGACTTTGGATCGGGTTACTCCAATTTTTCCCATATTTTAGGCCTTTCTGTTGACTACTTGAAAATCGATGCTTCGCTGACAAAAAATATCCACCAGGATAAAAATACTCAAATAGTGGCCGAAACCATCGTTGATTTTTCGAAAAGGCTGGGTATTAAAACGATCGCGGAGTTTGTGCATTCCCAGGAGGTTTTTGAGAAAGTCAAAAACATAGGTGTCGATTATTCTCAGGGATATTATTTCGGGAAACCGGAAATGGTGTTTTGATCGGTATAGGCGCGGTTAATTAACCGCGCCTATACCGATTTGCCCGCGAAGATAAAAATCGTAAAGGAGAACTGAAAATAATTCGGGAGACTTTTCCTTTCCGCCCGGAGCGTTCTTCAGTGAACGGTACTCGTCCCTTGCGCGTAACTATATCCTCTTAACGCCGTTTCCTATGCCGCAAATGGTAAAAGTAGGGGCCAGTTTCATTTCTTCAAAGTATTCTTTTGATATCAGATTTTTAAACTCTTCGACCCTGTCTTTGTGGACAAGGTTGATGGTACAGCCGCCAAAACCGGCGCCTGTCATTCGTGCGCCGATACAGCCTTCAAATTTTCTGGCTTTTTCAAAGAGGCTGTCTAATTCTATTCCAGTCACTTCAAAATCATCGCGCAGGGAGGAATGTGATTTTTCTAAAAGCCTTCCAAAAGTTTTTAAATTGTGTTTTTCGAGCGCTTCTTTCGCCAAAATAACCCGCTCGTTTTCGGTAACAATATGCCGGATTCTTTTTCTACTGACAGTGTCTGTTATCTGGTGCTTTATTTTTTCAAAATTTTTTGAGTCCAATTGAGATAAGTAGCTCAGATTCAGAAATTTCTGCACTTCCTTTAAGGCTTTCTGGCATTCGCTGACCCTTTGTTGATAAGGCGATGAAGAAAGTTTCCTTTTTTTACCGGTATTGGCAATTACGATTTGATAATTTCCGAGTTCTACTGGAATAGTCTCGTAAGTCAAATTGGCGCAATTCAGGAGCATAGCGCTACCGCTTTTCGAGAGCGCCACCGCAAATTGATCCATAATGCCGCATTCCACACCGACAAAGTCACTTTCCGCTTTTTGACAAAGAAGGGCAATGTTTTCCAGGCTGATGCCCATTTGAAAAATCTGAGATAGGCCATAAGCCAGAACAACCTCGAAAGCGGCAGATGAAGCAAGGCCAGCCTCCGTAGGAATTTCGCTGAAGAAAAGCACTTCAAAACCGCTGTCAATACGGTACCCCTTTCCAAGGAGGGTTTTGATCACTCCCTTTGAGTAATTGGCCCATGGTATTTCAGGGGTTTTTACTATGTCTTCATTAATGCCGCTTTTGACTGTTTCAGGGTAATACAGGTCCTTCAGAATAATTTCACCATCTTTCCTTTTACGAATCGCCATGTAAATGGATAGATCAAGCGCAATCGGTAAAACAAGCCCTCCGTTATAATCCGTATGCTCGCCGATGAGATTTACCCTGGCCGGGGCGGAAAAAACAGCGACTTCGCCCAATTTACCGCCGTAAAGACGGACAAATTCTTTGGTTAACTCATCTTTGAGAATGCTTCTGTCGGAAAGGGATAAATATTTGAGTTTAGCTTTCCGCATTTCTTTCGCGGTTTCTTCTATAGAGGCAATATTGGCGGCTGCCCAGGCGCCCATTTCAGAGGAAGCGTTAAATTTTATTTTATTTTTTGCCCGAAGCGGGGGATAAAACTCAATGTGAAAATGGAAATATTCCTCGCTTTCTTTATATTCTCTCGAACTGACCGGGCGCTGATGTAAAGCCATCATATAAGGAAAGGGCCTCTCAAAAATTTTGTCAAAGCTTCCGGTAATCACTTTTAAAATCTGAGCCAGGGCCGCCTTTTCCTCTTCTTTAAAATCCGTGAGCGCGCTTTTGTGGCCTTTACTGACAATAAATACGCCATAGGGATAATCTGTGAAATAAGGAATGTAGGCAAGGAAGTGCTCGTTTTCATAAATGATCCGGTTTTTAAAATTCAACTCTTCCTCATTCATCTTGCAAAGCAGGCAGGTATTCTTTTTTTCATAAAAATCTTTGCAGTTGTCTAATTCTGTTTTTATTTTCAAAGGAATATAAGAAAACGCGTAAATTTGTCCATGGGGATGGGGCATAGTCACGCCTACTTCTTCCCCTTTGTTTTCGAATATAAAAACGTATTCAATCTTTCGGTCTTTAGAAAGTTCTTCCATTCTGTCTGTCCATAAATGGACTACTTTAATGATCTGGGCTAGCGGAAGGCCATGAAAATTTTTTTTGTGTTCGGAAGAATACAAAATGATTTCGCTTTTTCCGTAAGCTTCTTTGGAAGGATAGAGATCAGAATTGGAATTTATTGGTTCTTCAGGTTTCTGGGAAAGAATCGGGAAATCATTATCATAATTCAGTACATCGTATTCATCCGGAACTCTTCCCGATCCGGGGCAAAAAGGGCACCAGTCTTTCGGCATTTGAGGCCTATCCTGTCTTTCCGGCGCTGATATCGTCCATGTTTTAAGAAGCGGGTTCCATCTTAATTCAGCCATATATACCAATGCCTCAAGTAGTGCCTGGGCTTTCTACTATTTTGTTCTTCTTCCTCTTCCATGAATTCCTCTTGGAAAACATTTTAAAATTAAAAAAAATAAAAGTCAAAGGAACGAACATTTTATAGTATTACAATTCAAATTTAAAGATAAATTTCCCCGGCCCCCTTTCGAAAGGGGGAGAAAACACAACTTTTATTTTTTGCTAGTAGGAAAAGGGGGAATTAATGTACTTATAACTTTTTTTTTCTTTCTTTTTTATTGGTGTTATTTTATAATGGAGTAGAATAGAATTCTGTCAGCTTTGATAATGATAGCAATTCCTGTGCAGAAAACTGCTTCGCGGAATAGGGGAAAAAGATGCCGAAGAAGAGCGAATCGCCGGCGCAGACTTTTGAGGAAGATTTGCGAAGGCTGGAAGAAATTGTTGAAAAACTTGAAAGAGGATTGGCGATTGAAGAAGCCTTGTCTCTTTACGAAGAAGGAACAAAGATATCCAATAAGCTGGAATTGCGTTTAACGGAAGTAGAAAGAAAGGTTTATGAAGTAAAAAATGTGGCAAAATTAGCCAAAAAAGAAGATACCGAAATGAAGATGAGCTTATTCGGGGAATGAATATTAAAAAGGGGGGAATCTTATGCCGTTGAGGCCTACTCGTATTTCTGTGGATATTAAAGCGACTTATATGCTCAAAGGCTTTCAAGGAGAAGGCAGGATTATAGATATTTCTACAGGCGGTATAGGCATGGAAATCAAGCAAATTTTTGTGTTAGGGGATCTGGTAAGGATTATCAGCCGTCTTCCTACTTCTCAAAATGAAGAAATCGATGTGTGGGGGATTGTCAGAAGTGTAAGCGGCAATATGATTGGTTTGAAGTTCGAGGAAATTTCGAAGGAAAACATTGAGAAAATTGACCGCTATGTCGCTTCCCTTTTAACACAAAGCGGCAAGGCTGCGAGAGAAGATTATGGCGGCTAGGCCATTTTACTTTTCAGCTTATTTTTATTATATTAATAAGATAGTATGGTTGATTAAGGAGTTTGAAAGATGTTAGTACCAATGGTGATTGAGCAAAGTAATCGGGGGGAAAGGGCTTATGATATCTATTCCCGCCTTTTAAAAGACCGGATTGTTTTTTTGGGATCAGCGGTTGACGATGATGTCGCCAATCTTGTTATTGCGCAGCTTTTGTTTCTAGAAGCCGAAGATCCGGAAAGAGATATCAATCTCTATATAAATTCGCCGGGAGGAGTGGTTTCTTCCGGACTTGCGATTTATGACACTATGCAGTATATTAAGTGTGATGTTTCTACTATTTGTATCGGCGAAGCCGCTTCGATGGGAGCGCTTTTATTAGCTGCTGGAAAAGCCGGAAAGCGTTTTACTCTTCCTCATGCCCGGGTTATGATACACCAGCCTTCCGGAGGAATGCAAGGGCAGGCAACGGATATTAAGATTCAAGCGGAAGAAATGCTTCGTACGAAATCTGTGCTGGATGAGATACTTTCTAAGCATACCGGAAAGCCATTGGAGAAAATAGATAAAGATACCGATAGAGATTATTTTATGTCGGCTATGGAAGCGAGAAATTATGGCATTGTGGATGAGATTTTTGAGAAAAGGAAGTAAGCATGTCTTCAAATGGTGAGGAATTGTATTCAGGGGTTAAACCTCGTTACAAGAAAGTAATTAAATGCAGTTTTTGCGGAACGCCTTCTACTCAGGCGTATAAGATTTTTAAGGGTGAGGGTGAAGTCTATGTTTGTGATGTTTGTATTCACAATTCTTATCGTGCACTGGAAATAGAACATAAAACCTCGACAATGAACTCTGTAGGCAAGCTGCCTAAACCAAAGGAAATACATGATTTCCTTGACCAGTATGTGGTTGGGCAGAAAATTCCCAAAAAGTCCCTTTCAGTAGCGGTCTACAACCATTATAAAAGAATATTTTCCAACAAATCTCTTGAGAAGAAGGATGATGTGGAAATCGAAAAGAGCAATATCCTTCTGGTTGGCCCCACAGGGAGCGGCAAGACTTTACTGGCAAAGACTTTGGCGCGGATGCTGGATGTGCCTTTTGCGATAGCGGACGCGACTACTTTGACGGAAGCTGGTTATGTGGGAGATGATGTGGAAAATGTGCTTTTTCGCTTGATCCAGAACGCGGCCGGCGGAAATTTTGATCCGGAATCAAAAAATATAGATAAGATTATCGCGCGGGCAGAACTTGGGATTGTCTACATTGATGAAATTGATAAAATTTCCCGCAAAAGCGAAAATGTGTCCATTACTCGCGATGTTTCGGGAGAAGGCGTGCAGCAGGCTCTTTTGAAAATCATAGAAGGCACAGAAGCCGCCGTTCCTTCTCAGGGAGGAAGAAAGCACCCTCAGCAGAAGAACTTGATGATCGATACGACCAATATTTTGTTTATTGTGGGCGGGGCTTTTGTGGGGCTGGAAGATATTATTAAAAACAGATTGGATAGAAAAGAAGTTGGGTTTAAAACGGCAAGTTCAAAAAAACAAACTAAGCCAGAGGAAATTTTGAAGAATGCTATTCCCCATGATTTCATAAAATATGGCTTGATACCAGAATTGGTTGGCCGCCTTCCGGTGATTTCGGTCTTAAGCGATCTTAACGATGAAGAATTGAAAAAAATTCTAACGGATCCAAAAAACGCTATTATCAAGCAATACCAGAAATTAATGGATCTGGAGAGAGTGGAGCTTAATTTTACCGAAGAAGCGATTGACGAAATAGTAAGCAGGACAAAGGAAAGAAAGACAGGCGCTCGGGGACTCAGGGCAGTGATGGAAGAAGTAATGCTGGATATTATGTACGAAATTCCTTCTATGAAAGAGATATCGCGGTGTACCATTGACCGGGATGTCGTTACACAAGGGTGCGAACCGAAGATAGCTTAAATGTGAGGAAAAACATGGCTGATTTTGCTAATTATCCAGAAAAAAGCGAAAGCAGGAAGAAAGACAAACTTCCTTTAATTCCACTGAGAGGAATTGTTATTTTCCCTTATATGGTTGTTCCATTGATTATAGGGAGAAACAATTCAGTTCGTGCAGTAATGCATGCTTTTGAGAACAATCTTCCTCTGTTTCTTTCCACGCAGAAAACGAAAGAAATAGAAAATCCTTCTGATAAGGATATTTTTGAGGTTGGCTGTATTTCAACTATTCTCGAAGTAATCAATATGCCTAATGGAATGGTGCGTGTGCTGGTGGAGGGTTTGAAAAGAGGGAATGTATTGCGCTATATGACGGAAGACGATTTTTTGGTTGTGGAAGTCGAGGAGTTGAAAAGTACTGTCCAGGATAATAATGAGTTAGAAGCTCTGGAAAGAAGCTTGAAAGATAAAATAGTGGAGTACATTTCCTTGAATTCCAAAATCCCCAAGGAAACGGCCGCTTCCATTTCCGCGATTGAGGACCCCGAAAAACTCATTGACGCGATTATGGCCAATATTCCGGCGCAGGTAGCGGATAAACAGGCGATTCTGGAAGAAAATAATATTAATGAAAGGTTGACCAAGACATTGGCCCTGGCGCATAAAGAAATTGATGTGCTCAGGATTGAGGATGATATTAACAAGCGTGTTCAGGATAGAATGGAAAAAATGCAGAAAAAGTATTTTTTGAATGAACAATTAAAGGAAATTCGGAAAGAGTTGGATGACGGCGAAACTCTGGATGACGGCGTGAAGGAATTGAAGGAACGCGCTAAGAACAAGGAAATGCCTGAAGCGGTAAAGGAAAAATTTAAAAGCGAGATAGACAGGCTTTCAAAAGTACCTAATATGTCCCCGGAATATACCGTATTGTACAATTATATTGAATGGCTGGCCGATTTGCCATGGAATATCTACACAAGTGATAATAGGGATCTAAAGTTAGCGGAAGAAATATTGGAAAAAGAGCACTATGGTTTAAAAGAAGCCAAAGAAAGAATTATTGATTTTATAGCTGTACGGCAGCTCAATCCGAAATCAAAAGGCCCTATTCTTTGTTTTGTTGGGCCTCCTGGTACGGGAAAAACTTCCTTGTCTAAATCTATCGCGCATGCCCTGAATCGCAATTTTGTCCGGGTTTCCTTAGGCGGAGTAAGGGATGAGGCCGAGATTAGAGGGCATAGAAGGACTTATGTGGGGGCTTTGCCGGGCAAGATTGTTCAGATGATGAAAAAGGCCAATTCTATGAATCCAGTTTTCTTGATGGATGAAATCGATAAAATGAGCACCGATTTCAGGGGAGATCCCAGTTCGGCTCTGTTGGAAGTTTTGGACCCTGAGCAGAATAATACATTCAATGATCATTATCTGTCGCTGGATTTTGATCTTTCTTATACCTTTTTTATTACTACCGCGAATAATCTATATAATATTCCAGGGCCTTTGAGAGACAGAATGGAAGTCATTGAAATACCGGGTTATACGGAACTGGAGAAAAAAGTTATCGCGAAAAACTTTTTGATTCCCCGGCAGGTTCAAGAAAATGGACTATCTGATGTGAAAGTCAGTTTTACCGATGAAGCGGTTCTGGATATCGTGCGTTATTATACCAAAGAAGCCGGAGTCAGAAATCTAGAGAGAAATATTGGGAAAGTGATTCGGAAGACCGCGAGGGAGAAATTAAAGAAAGACATTCGCTCCATCAATATTAATTCCAAGAAGCTTTCGAAATATCTGGGCATCCGGAAATTTGATTTCACGAAGGGTCAAAAAGAGCCCAGGAGCGGCATTATTGCGGGTTTAGCTTGGACAGAAAATGGCGGAGATGTTTTATATATTGAGAGTTCCATATTTAAGGGAAAAGGCGAATTGATTTTAACCGGGCAGTTGGGCGATGTGATGAAAGAATCGGCCCGGATCGCTTTTTCTTACGCGAAGTCTGTTGCCGATGTTTATGGCATTGACCCGAAAAAGTTTAAAGAAAATGATTTGCATATCCATGTCCCGGAAGGAGCGATTCCAAAAGACGGGCCTTCCGCTGGTGTAACGATGATCAGCTCGATTATTTCTACATTTTCAGGCAAAAAAGCGAAAAATGATTACGCTATGACGGGTGAAATTACCTTGAAAGGGGATATCTTACCCATTGGAGGCTTGAGGGAAAAGCTTCTGGCATCAAAAAGAGGCGGAATTTATAGTCTGATCCTTCCAAGAAAGAACGAAAAAGATGTTTTAGAGATTGCCGAACAAATCACAAAAGACTTAAATATTTATTATGTAGAAAGAATTGAGGAAGTGTTGGATAGGATATTGATTAATTAAAGACGGGGCTAAATGTTAATCTCCCCTTTTCAAAGGGGGGTAAATCCCCCTAACCCCCGTTGAAAAGGGGAGATTATTATTATAATGATAAATTACTTGACAAATTCTGAAAATCAATCAAAATATGTATACGGTTTTTTCAACTTGGAAAAAGGTACAAGGAGATGCTTATGAAAAAAATCCTAAAAACAGCGTTTTTCGCTTTTCTGATGGCTTCATGTGTAAGCTTGTATGGAGCGCATAATTATACAGAGGACTCTATTGATGCTGTTGGGCCGGAAGGTATTCCGGAATTAATTGAAACTGCCAGATCTCTGGATCCTAATGATGATGAGATCAGGATCAAAGCAATAAAAAGATTAGGCGAGCTGAAAGCAAAGGACGCTGAGGATCTATTGATTGAAGTGATGGAAACCCGAAGGCTTGCGGCTGGAGGTAAGGAAATCTATAATTGGCGTTTGAAAGTGGTTGCCGCGAAAGCTCTGGCTGAAATAGGAGATGAAAAGGCTTCTTATTATCTTATTGGGATGTTGCGAAAAGACCATGATCAGACTGTGAAAAGAGCGGCGGCTCAGGCTCTTGGTTTAATGGGTGAAAAAGCGAGAAGAAAAAGCGTCTTAGATGTG
Organism: Brevinematales bacterium; assembly: GCA_020052515.1. Lineage (GTDB taxonomy): Bacteria > Spirochaetota > Brevinematia > Brevinematales > JAOACQ01 > JAGVOW01. The sequence goes on from JAGVOW010000087.1 coordinate 18,846, forward strand.
ATGCATAGTGAGTTGGAAAAATCAAAAGATAATGCGTTGGTGTCTGATCTTTGCGAGGCGTTGGGTAAAATTGGAGATAAGTCGTCTTTTGTTTATTTGCTGCGTGTTACCCAGGGGCCCTATCTTAATTATGTGAAAGAAGTGGCTCAAAAAGGGATTTCTATGACGAAGTGGGATAAATCTTCTGTTTTTGAGGAAAGCGAGACAAAATCTTCTGCAAATACTACACAAAAGTGACCAATAATAACAATGGCTAAAAACAATGAGTTGTCTATAAAATTAGATGCAATTCTTAAGAATTTCATTAATAAGAAGAAATTTGATATTGCTATTGATGATTTGCTGAAGCTCATAGATGAGTTAGGCGCAGTTGATAGCGTTGTTTATTATCTGGGTGTCTGCTACGCGAATACTGGCGATTTAAAGGCTTGTGTAGAGTGCCTGGAAGACATATCTTATTCCGAAGAACTTTCCTTAATTCAACTTATTCAAACTAATATTATTTTGGGCTATTGTTATACCGAGCTGAAGGATTTCTATAACGCGGAAAAGTCCTTCAAAGAAGCTCTGGAAATCAATCCTCAAAGTTCTATGGCTTACTCCGCCCTGGGGTATGTTTATTATCTTAACAAGAAATATGACCTGGCGCTTTTGAATTTCAGAAAAGCTCTTCAAATGGACCCTAACAATGCCAGTGCCCATAACAACCTGGGTTTTACGTACGCAGAAATGGGCTCCAATCTTTCAGAAGCATTAAATGAGTGCAAAAAAGCAATTTCTTTATATCCGAAATCGCCGGCTTACCGGGACAGCCTGGGATGGGCTTATTATAAAATGGGCAATTACAAAGAAGCGGTCAAGGAATTGGAAAAAGCGTTGAATTATCCATGTGTTAGCCAGTCATTGATTTATGAGCATCTCAATCAGGCCATAAAAAAGCGCGATGAGCCTTTCAAAGTTTGATTTATTTCATTTTTATTTTTAGAATAATAGTGGAAAAGAGGAGTATTCTAAATGAAAATAAGAAATTTGTTTCTTTTTGGGCTTTTAGTTCTGATGTTTTCGTGTGGTAATAAATCTGGTATTATTCCAGATAAGGAATTAAGGAATATGACTCCAAAGAAAATTCTGGAGTTGGGGGCGGAAAAATACACGAATTATGAGTACGCGGATGCGCTGGCTTATTATGCCAGTATTGAAAGGATTTTTCCGGAAGATAATGACGTAAATAACGAGGCAAAGGTCTGGGCGAAATATGAAATGGGCTATATCAAATACCAGGAAAAAAAGTATAAAGAAGCGTTGGCTTTCTTTGAAGAAGTATTAAAGATGAAAACACCATCGGTTGCGCCTGTAACATTAGCCAATCAAATGATAGATAAGATCATGAATATAACAAAGTGATTATTCGTTAAATACCCTTAAATAATAGTACTTATTGCCTTTCTTTTCTACTATCGCCAGTAGCCGATTATCCTGGGTGATTTTATAAATTCCGCTTGTTTTAGCCGCCTCCTTGAATAATTGGTCTTCTAAAGGCCTTCCGTTCTTTATATAGCTACTTTGTAGCATAAAAGAAAGTTCAGGGAGAGCTAGAGACTGGTTCAAATTAAGCAAAAAAGATTCAATATTCTGATCAGTTAAGCCCTCAAGATAGCAGCAATCTTCTAAATAAATCCCAGCGCTTTTCAACCGGACTAAAGCGGATAAATAGCCGCCTGTTTGAAGTAAGGTGCCCATATCCCGGGCTATACTTCGAATATAGGTTCCGGATGAGCAATGAATAGTGATAAGAAGTTTCTGTTCATCTTCTATAAACTTCTCAATTTTTGTGTCGTGGATTTCTACTTCTCTGGGTTGCAAGGGAGTTTCCTTATTATTTCTCGCTAGATCATAGCTTCTCTGGCCATTGATTCGTATGGCGGAAAACCGTGGCGGAGTTTGAAGTATTTTTCCTCTAAATTTTTCAAGAATAAATTCTATTTCTGAAAGGCTGATTTTTTTATCAAATTTCCGGATTATTTTGCCTTCTGCGTCATCCGTTTCTGAAAGTGCCCCGAATTGAATTTCCGCTGCGTAGATCTTGTCCGAAAGAAGCAAAAAATCAAACGCTTTTGTAGCTTCTCCCAGAAGAATGGGCAATACGCCGCTGGCTAAATTGTCCAATGTGCCGCCGTGTCCAATTTTTTGATTTTTTGGTAAAATTTTTTTCAGCTGCCGGATTACATCAAAAGAGCCGATTCCTGTTGGTTTGTGAACCGGCAGAATTCCATAAAGCATATTTATTTCCCCTGTTTATTCTATCACAAATTTGTAAATCCGTAAATTTCCGGTTGATTTTAAAAAAATATTGACAAATTAAAAACTTGCTCTATACTTAAAATGGATTTGGTTTCATCCATATTTAGTGACAGTCCCGAAATAACTGTTGCTATGATTGTCTCTTACATTCCTCCGCTTATGCATCGGAACGCAAGACAAAAGCAATACTAATTTCGAGACAGTCACTTCGTTCAGTAATTTTATTGATGGAGGTTGAAAATGAGGATTGGAGAAGTGATGCTGAAGAAGAAGATGATTACGCGGGAAGAATTGAACGAATCAATTGAAGAGCAGGAAAAGAATAGAAAGATTTCTGAGTACGATGAACCCATTGGAAATATATTGTTAAGGAAAGGGATTATCACAGAAAAGAACCTTAATGATGCTTTGATGGATTATTTTACTTATTTGGCTGATGACAGGGAAGAACCTAAGTATGTCAGAGAGACAGCTAAGGTAGCAATGAAAGCTATGCAGAGCAAAAGCGGCGTTGATAAATTGTCAGAGGAAAGCAAATTTACTGTTATCCGGCGTATAGGCGAATATGAGGAAAAAATTGCGCTTTTAGATAAATCGATTGAAGCTTTAGATAAGCTGGAAAAGAAAAAAGTAGTGACTGAGACCATTGAAAAAAGTAAAGACGAGATAAAAAGGATCTCTGAAAAGATGAAAGAGTTGAAAAATGATCTGGAGAAGTTTTCTTAATATTATGCTAAAGAAAAAGTTATTCTTTTTTTTATTTCTTATTCTTTGTTCCTATTCTCTTAATTTGTCAGCCTTGAAAAAAGAATTTGATTTTATGGGGTTAAAGTTAGGGATGACAGAAGAAGAAGTCAAAAACATCCTTTCCGAAAATCCTAATTTAAAAATAGATGAGTCGCGTTATCTGGGAAAAATCAATGAAGCTACGCCTTTTATCCTGAAAGCGGTTTATCCGCCTTTTATTCCCAATATTTATGTTCAGTTTTACAGTAATATTTCCTATGGCATTACTATCCAGTTGAACTCCGGATACTTTGATTTCTTTTCTCTTTCTGAAAAATTGGAAGACAAGTATGGAACGCCTTTTCTTCGGAGCTCCAGATTAGTTTTGTGGCAGGATGTGACCGGTGATTCTGTATCAAACACGAGCCGCTTTGTAAAACTAAGGCTTGAATATCCAACGACGGTGAAAGTATTTGATGAAATTTTGATGAAGCAAGTGAATAGCGAAGTAAGCCAGAATATTGTGAAAATGACCAACCAGTCTTTGATCGCGTCGAATCGCAGGGCTATTCTGGAAGAGCTTTAAGGCCTACCAGACTTTATCTACCGAGGTGCCTGTGTAAAAATATTGAACAATGCTTTTGTAGGCGTAGCCTTGTGTTGCCATAATCTGAGCGTCCCATTGGCCCATTCCCACCCCATGTCCATAACCAACTCCGGAAATGAGAAGGGTTCTGTTTGTCAGCCTGATATTTGCCCTGGAGCTTTTCATAACGCTATTGCCAATTAGATTTCTGAAGTCTTTTCCAGAAAGAATTGTTTTATTGCTCAGAGAATCAAAAACCTCCAATTTCTTTATTCTTTTGGACAATGTCCTTTCTGTTACAGAAATAGAAGCGATAAAATTGGTCCATTTTAGCTCTCTTTCCAGATTTTTGGCAGGGAAATCGATTTCCCATTTGTTGTCAGGATAAAGGCTGGCAAATGGGGAATAGATCGAGGATAGATAGGGCTTGTCATCCCCAAAAGCTTCTTTTGCGGACTCTGTCATTCCGCCGCTGGCGGAATGAAAAAAGGACTGGATGATTTTTCCCTGATAGCGAAGGACTTCTCCCATGGTCAGATCCACCGCGGAAGAAGTGATTTTTGTTTCCGAGTCCATTCCTTCATAAACCTGAGAGCGGGTATCCGCGTATAAATCAAAAGGCCGGTTTGATTTTCTGGAGTTTGCCACTTCATACAAAGCGTAGGTCCTGGAGACCACCGCCTGCGCTTTCAAGGCCTCTCTGTTCCATTTCTCAGAGACTTCACCCGGAAGCACTCCGTAAAGATAAGACTCTATGTCCAGGGTATTAATCAGGAGCAAACTGTTTCCATCTTTAATGATTTTCGCTCCGCCTCGATAATGCTTTCCACGAAATTCAAAGGATTGAGTCGGAAGAATTTCCAGGCTGTCTACGTCGGCAAGAGAGCCGTTTATTTCAATCTTATTGTTAGATAGAGAAACAAAAAGGGGGCCTTCGCCCATTTCTTTTTTAGAATTGACCGAAAGAATGTAATTTTTATAAGGCCTTAAGATAATTTCTTTACCCTGGCACAAAAAGATCCTGACTAAAGGCGAGGCCTCATTGAGCGGTTTTTGGAGATTGCCGCAGGAAGAAAAAAGCAGTGCAGTGAAACAAGCTGGAAATAACAATAAAAAGATTTTTGTTTTCATAATTTCCTCCACTATCTTCCCTTTGGGCAGACGGACACACAAATTCCGCATAAGCTGATGTTTTTATTTATTCTTTCCTGTGATAATTTTCGGCAATTTTCCCTGCATTTGAAAGGATCAAAAAACTCATTTCTGTCAACGCTGATATTCCACAATTTCCCATTAGCCGCTTTAGCGGGACAGGAATCAACGCAAACAGAACAGCTCCCGCAAAGGCTTTCATCAATAGGCTTGTTTTCCGGCAGGACTTTTGAATTTATCAAAATGGAGGCTAATCTTACTCTTGGGCCATGTTTTTTTGAAATAAATAAATCTGTCTTACCAATCCATCCCAAACCCGCGCGGGTCGCCGCCATTTTATGTGAAAAATTATATCTCAGAGTTTTATGATAATCATCACCCAGCTCTTTATCCTCAACGGTTGATTTAATCCCCATGGCCTGGATGCCTTCTGATTCGAGAAGGCTGGCTATCATTTCCACTTTTTCATTCAATTTATTGTTTATTTCATGGTAATAATTGTAGTATCTTAAAGTCGGGCCATCAGAGATTTCATCTATAATCTCATCATCTAATTTTCTAATCAGGGCGATTGCGTAATGAAATTTTTTATAATTTGATGCTAAAAGGCCGCTCATGTCCGCAAAACCATATTCATAACTATCAGCAGGCAGTAGATCAGCTGCTGTTTTTTTAATAATACTCTGCATCATTTTTTCCTTCAAAATTATTATTTTGTAAAATAGGATGTATCAATATATCAAAATCACTCTCGATTATGTGAAAATCAGTTATTAATATGTCAATTTCACATAATAATAAGTCATTTTATTATTATCGGAAGAGATTGAAAAAACAGAACTGTCCAGAGGTGCAAAACGTTTAAGCGAGAATAGGCGCGGTTAATTAACCGCGCCTAAGATAAATATTAAAAACTAATTCTTACCGCTTAAAATTTCTTCTTTTTTATCTAAGAAGTGAGCGGTGTTGGAAACGATCACATCGTGTCTCATCTTGACTTCCGGGTAAGCGTATTCTAAATAATACTTAGCGACGTCTTTCTTTCGTTCTGAGAAAGAAGCGTCTCTCAACATTAAATAGCCAATAATGGTAGAAATTGCCATTTCCACCAGCCTTCTCGAGTGGTATTCCTGATAAAGGCTGTCATTCTTCGTTTTGATGGTCTCAATTGCCTGATGGAGAAGATTTTTCATGTCTTTAACAATGGGGTGCAGATTGGAAACATTTGAAAAATCAAATCCTTTTTCGTATTCCTCGATTCTTTCCATCGCGGCGCCTTTAATGACTCCGCCGATCGCGGCGACAATCTGGAGCTGAGTAGTTCCTTCGTAAATGTTCGTGATTCTCGCGTCGCGGTAATGTCTTTCAATATTGAATTCCTGCATATAGCCTGTTCCGCCATGGATTTGAAGTGAATCGTACGCCACCTGGTTTGACATTTCAGTATTATAGGCTTTGGACATTGGCGTAAACAGCGCCGCGAAGGCCGTGTATTTTCGAAGTTCTTCGCGGAGTTCTTTTGCTTTCTCAGGGCTTTGATCGCTTTCGTGCTCGAGGCCGCTTTTAATATCCACAATCCTCGCTGTTTCGTACAAAAGAGTCCTGCCGGCTTCTATTTTGACTTTCATATTGACCAGCATCTCGTTTACCGGAATCAGCTCGCGGATGGCCTTCTTAAACTGGACTCTTTCTTTCGCGTATTTTTCAGCCTCGAAATAAGCGGCTTCCGCGATTCCAAGGGCCTGCGAAGCGATCGCAAGTCTCGCGCCGTTCATCAAAGACATAACGTATTTAATCAATCCCATCCTGCGTTTTCCGACCAATTCCGCGGGAGCGTCGTTAAACTGCATTTCACAGGTAGGGGAGCCATGGATGCCCAATTTGTGCTCAATACGGCGAATTTTCATATGCTTTTCGCGTTCATAAATAAACATCGAGAGGCCTCTGCCGTCGGATGTTCCCTCTTCGCTTCGAGCCAGTACCAGTGAAATCTCACCGCAGCCGTTTGTGATAAACCGCTTTACTCCGCGCAGCCTCCATTTACCTTTTTCATCCTCAAAGGCTTTGAGCATGACTGCCTGAAGGTCGCTTCCAGCATCCGGTTCGGTAAGGGCCATTGAACCGGAAACCTCGCCGGAAGAAAAGCGGGGAAGAAAACGCTGTTTCTGGTCTTCATCTCCAAAGTGACTGATCGTTTCAGCGATGTCCTGAAGGCCGAACAGGTTCATCAGCGACGCGTCCGCTCTGGACACCATTTCTATTGCCATAGCGTAAATAGTAATCGGGCAATTCAGGCCGCCGTATTTTCGGGGAAGCGTAAATCCCATGAGCTCAGCTTTTTTAAGCATATCGAGAGCTTCTTCCGTACCTTTCGCGTAACGCACTTCGCCATTTTCAAAATGAGCGCCTTCTTTATCGACTTCGGCGGACCGGGGGGCGATAAAATTACCCGCAATATCGCCGACGATATTGAGAATCATGTCGTAAGAGTCCTTTGCGTCCAGTTCATTTACGGGAGCGTAGTCAAACTTGCCCTTGTCGGCAAAGTGGTGTTCTGTAAGCTGGATTACTTTCTGTAAATCCATGTGCTTCATATGGAATTGAATGTCATCATTATCTTTATAAAAATTTGGCATAGAAGGCTCCTTATTTCTTTAATGATTTATAGCTTTCGATAAACTTAGGAACAATATCGTTTAAATCCCCTACAATCCCATAATGAGCGGTCTGGAATATCGGAGCGTTTGGGTCGCTATTAATAGCGATAATCCGGTTCGACTCACTCATTCCGGCAAGGTGCTGAATCTGTCCTGAAATGCCCACAGCAATATAGAGCTTTGGCCGGACGGTGGTTCCCGTTTGTCCTACCTGATGGTCTTTGCCGATGAATCCTGCGTCTACAGCGGCGCGCGACCCGCCTACCTGGCCGCCAATAGCGTGCGCCAGATCATGGACCAATTTGAAATTGTCTTTTGAGCCGACGCCCATTCCGCCGGACACAATGATAGCGGCAGCTTTCAGGTCAACCAACTTCTCCTGCTGGATTTTTTTGACGATTTCGGAAAGCATTGTTTCCTTAGGAATATTCGGCTTTATTTCGATCAATTCGCCTTTTTTGGACTTGTCAGGCGTGTTCATTTTCATAACGCCTTCCCGGACAGTCGCCATCTGAGGGCGATGGTCCGGACAGACAATAGTGGCTACAATATTTCCGCCGAAAGCCGGACGGATTTGGTACAGGATGTTTTTGTATTCTTTTGTTTCTTCTTTTACCCTTTTTGAATAATCGCCGATCTGGAGATTGGTACAATCGGCGGTAAGGCCAACCCTTAATTCAGAAGCAATTCTCGGGGCAATATCGCGGCCTGTCGTTGTCGCGCCGTAAAGTACAATCTGCGGTTCAATTTCCCTGATCAGGTCTGCCATTACTTTGCAATAAGGAAGGGTCAGGTAATTTTTTAAAGCCGCGTCTTCAGCCAGATAAACTTTGTCCGCGCCGTAAGCAAAAAGAGCTTCAGCGAGATTTTTTACTCCGCTGCCGAACAAAACAGCCCCGGTTTTTACACCCAGTTTCTTAGCTAGCTCGCTTCCCTTTCCCAGAAGTTCCAGGCTGACATCCGCGATTTTGCCGTTATTTTGTTCAATGTATATCCATACTTCGTTTGTCTTCATAGTATTTCCCCTTTAACCAAGAATGTGTTCAGTCATCAGTTCTTTAACCAATGATTCTAAACCGGCTTTAGAGCCTTCGATTTTTTTAGATTCCCTTGCTCCCAGTACTACGCTTTCAATTTCCTTTACTTTTGTAGGAGAACCAGCCAGGCCGCATTGCTCAGGGTTTGCGCCGATCTGTTCATGGCCCCATAGCTCAATGACCGCATGGGATTCATCAATTTCCTTGGATTGAATATAAGCTTCATCCAGGCCATCTAATTCCAGAGGCGTCATAGCATGCTTGTAAGCCAGAATCTTTTTCGCGGAAGCGGGCCGGGGAGTATTTGCTTCTGCCGTGATCGTTAACAGCGTAGGAAGCTTGGCTTTGATGATTTCATAGCCGCCTTCAATAGATCTTTCCGCTGTAATAGTATCTTTTTTGAGTTCCATAATTTTATTCACACACGTGATCTGGTTTATGCCCAGCTTTTCAGCTGTTTGAGGGCCTACCTGCGCGGTATCGCCGTCAATCGCCTGCCTGCCGCAAAAGATAATGTCGAAATTGCCGGTTTTGCGGATTGCCATAGAGAGAGCGTAAGAAGTAGCAAGGGTGTCCGCTCCGGCAAAAATCCGGTCAGATACTAAGATTACTCTGTCCGCATTCCGGAATAATGATTCCCGCAGAATTTGAGAGGCATTCGGCGGCCCCATAGTAATAACGGTAACTTTGCCGCCATAATTGTCCTTGATTTTAATCGCTTCTTCTAAGGCGTTCAAATCTTCCGGGTTAAAAATAGCAGGAAGAGCCTGCCTGTTGACTGTGCCGTCTGCTTTCATCGCATCGCCTTTAATGTTGTGTGTATCAGGCACTTGCTTTACTAATACTACCATCTGGTAACTCACCTGGACCTCCTTTATTTCAGTGACTAGTAACGAGTATCGAGTACTAAATGAAATTCAATTTAGTTTCCCTCCTGAATTAGGAGGGACTAGGGGTGGTTTCTTACTTCTAGTCACTGGTCACTCGATACTCGTTACTGGCTACAGATATTGGCTTTTACAGCTTGTAATTCTTTTTCTGTGTCCTGTATTAATTCATCAATGATTTCTTTCATCGGCTGAATTTTGTGGACTAAACCGACGCTTTGCCCGGCCATCAGAGATCCTGCTTCAATATCTCCTTCCACTGCCGCCTTGCGCAAGCCACCCACCCAGTAGCGCTCTACCTCAAACTGCGCTTCCTCGCGGGAAATCTCTCCATTCTCTAATTTTTTTAAAAGCTCTAATTGAAGTTTGCCGAACGCTTCCATCCCTTTGTTTTTCAAAGACCTTACAGCTACCACAGGCAGTCTGGAATCATATTGGGGAGTGGAAATAGCATAGCGCGCTTTTGCGCGAATGAATGCCTGTTTGAAGTTCGGATGAGCGGTGCATTCCTCGCTTACGACAAACCTTGTCCCAAGCTGAACACCGGCGGCGCCCATTAAAAGCATGTGGGCAATCATTTTCCCGGTGCCGATGCCTCCCGCGATAAACACGGGTACTTCTTTTGTCTTAAATAAAATCTGCTGAAGCAGAATCATAGTCGAAACATATCCAATGTGGCCGCCCGCTTCATTTCCTTCCAGAATCAATGCGTCTATTCCGAAACGGATCATCTGGTCCGAAATCTGGCCGCTGGAGGCAAAAGAAAGCGTTTTCTTACCAGCCTTTTTCATCCCTTCTACATCGTGTTTTTTCGGAAAGTTTCCGGCAAAAATCACAAACTCTACTTTTTTGGAAAGTAATATTTCATACTGCTTTCTAAAATTGGGAGCGATCGTTATTAAATTAACCGCGAAAGGTGTTTTTAGTTGAGCGCTGAATTTGTCTACTTCTTTTTCAAACAGAGACGGGTCCATATTGCCGCCGGCTAAGATGGGGAAAGCCCCGTTGTCACTGATCGCTTTCGCCAGCTCAAAGTTGCTGATCCAGGTCATAGCCCCTGCCATAATCGGATACTTGACACCCAGAAAACCCGTTCCTCTTTTCCACAGTTTTTCCGCTAATAATGGCATAGCATCTCCTTTACATAACATAAACCTTATCATAAGTTTCTTGAAGGCGTTCATTTTAAAAATCAGGCCTATTTTTGTCAAATTATTATAAAAGTGGCGGTGTTATAACGAAAATTAGCTTGCATAATTTTTCATAACAGATTAGAATTCTTGGAGGAGTAAAAATGGTATCGCCTGATTTGATCAAGGTAGAAATATTTACGAATAGTTTATATACGGGTATGATTCTGCAGGGTAACGCCTTTAATGAAAAAGGCATTCTCGTTTTAAACAAAGGTATAGCGATTAAGCAGGAAGATATTGATAAACTGAAAACGGATGGTGTTAAGAAGATTTATTATACCCGGGACCGCTTGAGTTACAGAAAGAACGCTAAAGCGGGAATGATTAATGATGTGCGGGTGGAGAAAGCCATTAATGTTTTATCCGATGTAGAAGGAAGGATTAAAAACAAAGCCTCTTTTTATCAAAAAGATGTTCTGGAAGGCCTGGTCAAAGATTTTATGGGGGATATTGAGAATAATTTTGATACTTTTCTGAATCTTTTTGACCTATCCGGTTTTAGTGAGTATCAATATGGACATGCGGTAAATGTGGCGACTATTGCTATTATTACCGGCCTATCATTGAAAATGGATAATGAAAAAGTCTGCATGCTGGGCCTGGCTGGCTTGCTCATGAATTTGGGGATGCTTCTGGTTCCACCGGGAATTTTGGAAAAGCCGGGGCCTTTGAATGATGAAGAATGGGAAATCATCAAACAGCACCCTGTTTACAGCTACAATCTTCTCGGAAATGAGAAGGACATCTCTCCGGAAGTATTAAAAGGGGTTCTTCTGCACCATGAATGGTACAATGGCGGTGGGTATCCATTGAAAGTAAATTATGAAAAAATGAATGATATTGCGCAGATTGTTTCATTGGCGGATGTTTTTGATGCCGCTACGACCAAAAAACCATATAAAGAAGCCATCTCCTATAATGAGGTGTATTCTTATATTCTAAAAAACATGGGAGAACGTTTTAATCCTGATATAGCGAAGGTTTTCTTAACTCATGTGACAAAGAAGTTAAATGATGAACCTATCTTTCCGGAAGGGACGTATGTTCTTCTCAATACCGGTGAAATTGGTTATGTGATCGGTTACCGTTATGATAAGCATACGCTCCGGCCGATGATCAGTATTTTTATGAACTTGAGAAAAGAGCCCAATCTTTTAAAGTTTGAACTTCAGGTGGATCTGGAAAATGACCAGAGCCGCCAGATTGTTGTCAGCATTCTTGATCCAACGTATGTTGAAAAGCTTCATAAAGCGCGTTTAAAAGAGGAAGAACAGGGCGTCATCATCTTTGATGAAAACGCTATAAAACAGTAGGGGGCGCCTCACCCCTCGAAGCTTAACAGCGTAACATCGTCGTTGAAACCTTTTCCTTCCGCAAAAACTTTTGCCTTCTCAAAAAGCGCCTTCGCTAAATTCGGGACAGCGCCGGCAGCGACTTCCAGAAAGTCTTTGTCAAAAGCATCGACATACTGCTCGTCCCGTGAGTTCTTCGCTTCATAAAGACCATCCGTGTAAAGCAGGAGTCTGTCGCCTTCTTTTATCTGAATCGTTTTGCTTTTGTACTCTGTCTCAAACATCCCCAGAATAGGGTCTTCCGTAGAAAGTTTTTCCAGAGCGTTTTCCGCTTTCTTGTAAAAATAAGGCTCTGTGTGCCCGGCGTTGGTGTATTCTATGACGCCAGCATCCAGGTTGATTTTCAGCACAATGCCGGTGAGATAATAATTGCTGTCCAAAAGTTCGCCGGCGAGCTTTTTATTGAAGATAGAGCAAATATCGGCAGTAGAAAGATTTTCGGAAACAATGCTGTTGAACAGACTTTTGGCCATGGTCGTAATAAGTGCGGCTGAAACGCCATGTCCGGAGACATCGCCCAGAAGGAAGAAGTACTTATTTTTGCTGACTTCGATCAAATCATAGAAGTCGCCGCTGACTTCGCTGAAGGGATGACGCTCGAGAAAGAGGGAAAGATTACCCAGCTTTTGTGGCAGATTGCCCAAAAGGCTTTCCTGTAC
>JAGVOW010000064.1 GCA_020052515.1 Brevinematales bacterium
CTGAATGGATTTTTAGTGGGGAATGTACTGGCCCTGGCCCTGGGGAATCTCGTGGCCCTAATTTGACTTCATACTGGGGAATCTACCCGGCCCCGGACATCTCCGGACATGGTGTCTCCGCCGCGCTCATTACCACTATGGCGAAAAGCCTGTTCAACAGCATTGTTTCTGAAAACCTTTCTACTGCCGAAATTTGCACTATTTTCAATAAAAAGCTTGCCGGAGAGCTCTCAGACAGCAACTATTATCTCACTGGCATTGTGCTGAAAATTGATCCGGAGAGCAAAGTGGTAGAGCACACCAACGCCGGGCATACAGAGCCTTACTTTTACAAGAAAGCTGAGAACAAACTGGAAAAGCTTTCCACAGAAGACCCTATTCTGGGAATGTTTGAAGCAAGGAAAGGGTTTTAACGACGATGTGACGCTTTTGAGCCTGGAGTGTTAGCAATTCCCCCTCTCCAGATTTGGAGAGGGGGATAGGGGGTGAGGCGTTTTTTGCCGGGGACGAGACTTGAACTCACACAGGATTGCTCCCACTAGCCCCTCAAGCTAGCGTGTCTACCAATTCCACCACCCCGGCAACTTATAGTATTATAAAGAAAAAACGGTAAAATGTCAAAAGATAAAACACTAGCTGTTGGAGAAATACTGAAGGTTATTCAAAAACTCGCTATTGGTGATCGTTTTTTTCATAGCGGCTGTTAATTTCGCGATGATTTCTTCATTCTGCATAGAGGCAAACACCTTTCGAAGTATCCGTACTTTTTCCAGAGCGCCGCTTTCCATCAGCAGGTCTTCTCTTCTGGTACCGGAAAGCTTGATATCAATAGCTGGAAAAACGCGGATATTTGAGAGATTTCTATCCAGATGGATTTCCATATTTCCAGTTCCCTTAAATTCTTCATAAATCACTTCGTCCATTTTGCTGCCTGTATCTACAAGAGCGGTTGCTATAATGGTGAGGCTTCCGCCTTCCTCAATGTTTCTAGCCGCCCCAAAGAATTTCTTCGGTTTATGGAGCGCGTTGGAGTCAATACCGCCGGACAATACCTTGCCGCTTGTAGGTTCCACCTGATTGTAAGCCCTTGCCAGCCTTGTGATCGAATCCAGGAGAATCACCACATCGTACCCGCTTTCTACGAGCCTTTTCGCTTTTTCTAAAACCATCTGCGCTACCAGAACGTGCTTTGTTGCCGGTTCATCAAACGTCGAACTAAGCACTTCGGCGTCTACAGAACGCTGCATATCAGTCACTTCTTCAGGCCGCTCATCTACAAGGAAAATAATGAGCCGGACTTCTTCATGATTGCTGGTGATGCTGTTCGCGATTTTCTTGAGCAGAACTGTTTTTCCCGCTTTTGGGGGAGAAACGATCAATCCTCTTTGCCCTTTTCCGATGGGGGTAAATATATCCATAATGCGCATAGCGATTTCGTCTGATCCCACTTCCAGGTGCAGGTGCTCATCCGGGAAAAGCGGGGTAAGGTTATCAAAAAGCGTTCTTTTTCTAGATTCTTCCGGTGATTTATCGTTGATCTTTTCAATTCTTAAAAGAGCAAAAAACTTTTCTTCTTCCGTCCGTTTCGGCGGACGGATCTGGCCTTCCAGGGTGTCGCCAGTTCTGAGCTTAAAAAGAGAAATCTGCGATGGCGATACATAAATATCATCCGAGCTGGGAAGAAAGTTGTATCTTTGAGAGCGCAGAAAGCCGAATCCGCCTTCAATCACTTGAAGAGTGCCGCCGCCGTAAATAATGCCTTCATTGTCCGCATGCTTGCGAAGAATTTGATAAACCATTTCCTGAGTGTGCATTGACTCATAATTTTCAATCTTTAAGTGTTCTGCTATCATCGTTAATTCGGTAATAGACAATAGCTTTAATTTATTGATATAAATTTTGTTGTCTTCTGAAAAGATTTGTTTCATGACCTCTTCGGGATCATTCGAGTGAACGTAAGAAGAGAAAACACCATTTAAATTTTGACCATTCTTGCTTAGACCGCTGTCATCACTGGTTTCTGTCTGTAATTCTTCATTTTCTCCGCCATTCGTCTTTAATTTGAGTTTTTTCGGCATAAATTTATCCCCTGAAATCGTATTTTTTGTGATTGAAACAATAAATCAAAATTTTTGTTTTAGATTTGACTAAAATCGGAATCATTGCTTATTCTTTACAATTTTACTTGTTTCATAACAGTTAATATAACTGAATGTAAAAAAGGAAGGGAAACCAATGATTTTGCCTCTGAGAGCAAGATATTGGGCAGAACCCTCTTTTGGATCAATTCTCACAGTCAATATTATATTAGTTTTTTCGGAAATGTCAATTTTTCGGGGGAAGCTGTTGCCAAAATTATTTCCAACACTCTCAATTACCAATTGTTTGTTCGTGAGTTCTGAAAGCTTTTCCGGCCTGAATTCAATAAGAATCTGGATTTTAGCGGTTTGCCCGTTTTTATAACCAATTTTATTTTCCGGAAGAGTGATCTTGAAAGGAATTTCGTTGTTCTGGAAGCGGGCATAACTGGCTGATGACAATCCGGTAACCAGCCATTCTAAATAAGAGTGGCTGCCTTTTCTTCCCCAAAAGGCGCGAGAAATATCATGGATAAAAACGCCCTTTGACAGATAGGGCGCGTAATCTACCGCTGTAGTAAGGCGGGAATGGTATTCCTCTACTGCGTTGTTGCCATAGATTGACTTTGATAATACCGCGTCGATTTGATTTCCTGGAATATAGTTGAGTTCTTCTTTTCCAAGATATTCTTTCCAGCTTTTTTTCATTCCCTCAAACATATCCGGCGACGCCTCGTAAAGCATCACAAAATCAGCAAAAGCGCCCGCGTCCTGGAAAAAATAAGGGTCCTGTCCATGCTCTGTTCCATGGTTCCAGCCCAGGCTGAAAATCCAGATCGGCTTTGTCAAACCGGCTGTCTTCCTGACCCGGTAAATAAAATCCGCTGTTTTATGAGCAATCCAGAGCTTCCACCTTTCCAGAATAGAATTGTTGCGTAGCTTTTGCGAAAGCCAGACAATTTTATCATTCTCAGAATATTTTCCCCAGCCATCTGGTGTAGGCACATTCATATCATAAACAAATTCTTCGGCGTTTTCATAACCCACGAGCTCGCCGAAACGGATAAAATCAAAGCCAATGCAGTCTACATAAGGCAGATCGTTTAGAATTCTTGCCAGCTTTACGATGTCCTGAAAGCGTTTTTCATCCTTAAAAGAAGCAAAACGGCTTTTAGTGACGGAAAGATTGTTGGATGAGGCATAAACGCCTTTAGCGCTTTCGTAACCGGCTTTTGCCCAGCCGTTTTGAGGTGTGTAGAAGCACATAATATAAGCGCCGACCATTTTATTCCGCTCATGGAGCTCTTTGCCAATCAGCTCCAGATTTTTCAAGGGATAGTATTCCCATGGCTTTTCAGGAGTGATATTTCCCCAGCCGGTGGTTTCTCCCGCCAGGGTCATAAAACCCTCTATGTCTCCATAGTCCATCCAGTCCAAAAGACCATCGACAAACGGTGTTTTATTTAAAGTATGGTCATATATGTTGCGCTTTACAATCGTCTGGTTCCATTCCAGATTGATGAAAGTGCCCATTTTATTGAATGTTACCGGTTTTCTTTGAATCATTTCAAAATCTTTCTGGAGCACAGACTGATTGTCCACGTAGAGAACGGCCTGGTATTTCCCAAGCGGTATTTTCCAGCCGTAAAACCAGGTCGCTTCCCATTCGCCGGTCTGTGCGTTTTTCTTAAAAGGAAGATTGGTCGGTCCAAAGTAGCTGTTTAAAAATTTACCATCCTTCATTACTCTGACAAAAGCCCGTTTGGAAGATAAAGGGCTTTTCAAGATAAAATGCCCTATTTCAAAGCGGTAGTAGGCTTTTTTATCAGGGTAAAAAGCTAAAACCTGCGTCTGATTCGAAAACAGTGAAATTTTTACAAAGTTTGTGTCTTCGTTGATTTCATTAAGATCGGTGTAATGATCCGGATTCCAATTGAATGGCAGGCGGCTTTGTTCATTGGTTTCTTTTTCCGGCAGGGCAATGATTTGATCTCTCTGGGAATGCAGCGCTTTTTTATCTAAAGAAGCTTTGCCGACATTGCTGTCTAAGAAAATAAAGGCAATAAAAGCGGTCGTAATAATAACTGTATTGAGAACAATGGATTGAAAATAGCGCTGTTTCATGTACCTGCTCCTGTGTTGTGTGTCCCTAATTATCGGATAGTTTGATTTTTTATTTAACGTCTTTACAGGAGAATTGCTTGATGCACCCGTCTTCCATAAAGTAAGTATCTTTGCAATATAAAGAGAAGCGTTCATCATGGGTCGCTATAATAATAGTAAGCCCCAGGCTATTGAGATTGCTGAAAATGTTGAATAATTCACGCGCCGAATTTTCATCCAGATTGGCCGTCGGTTCGTCGGCGATGAGTATTTCCGGACTGTGGATCAGCGCCCTGGCAATAGAGGCTTTCTTTTTCTCTCCCCCGCTCAGTTCATAAGGCAGCCTTTTTTTTAGTTTTACGATATTCAATCTCTCCAGAAGAGTTTCGTAATAATTTCTCTTTTCGCCTATGTCCTGATAATTAATAGCGAGAGGCAAAAGAATATTGTCTTCAATAGAAAGTTCTTGAATAAAATTCGCTTCCTGAAAAACAATTCCAAATTTCTTCCTGCGGATTTCGCAAACCTTATTGTCTTTATTCTTTGACAGGGAAACTTTTCCCCAAAAAACGTCTCCGGTGGTAGGCCTTAAATTTCCGGTAATGATTTTCAAGAGGGTTGTTTTTCCACTCCCAGATGGCCCGACAAAAGAAGTATAATTGCCATAGTTAATGTCCAGGTTTAAGCGGGCTAGAGATTGTATGTAATTGTCTTCCACGGTTTTATATTTTTTTGAAATATTGATCAATCTAATATCCATAATATTCCTTAAGCGTTTATTCTTTCTTTTTCAATCTGGAAAATCAGCCTCAGAGAAAACAGGGGAGAGAAAATAAATAAAATAATAGGCTGGCAAGCCGCAAACAGCAGATAAAAAACATGGACTTTTCTAAGGGCAATAAAACCGGCAAACAAGAGGCCGGCGATCAGCATTTCTATCAGTATTTCAGCTATATGGTCAAAAATAATGTAGGCTTTTGAAGCGCCGATTGAGCGGAGAATAATCACAGTTTCTTTTTCAGAATAAACACGGATATAAATAAAAAGCGTGTTTGCCAGAGTAACTATAACAAATAAATACAAGAAAACATTCCACTCAATACTGATAGTAGAAGCAAAAAAAAGCATAAAGTTAATCAAAACCAGGAGTATCCGCCAGAACACCTTCACTCTCATTTTCTTCAGGTTCAGCCAGATAATATTACCCAGAAAGCGTGATAAAAATAGATTAAGACTCATTCTTTCCATAATTTTTGTCCATAAATAGTTTTGATCTTATTTAGAGTTTCCATTTTATTTTCGGATTTTATATTTTTAATCAGCATCATTCTGGCATATCGGTCATAAAATTTTAACTGGCTTAAACCGGTTTTATAGTCTTCGTTTAAATCCTCACCAATGATAACCAGAGATGCCCGTTTTTCATTATAAGTTTCCAGAAGCTTATTTCTTTCATTTACAGGAAAGACGTCAGTTTCCGGGTTAAAGTCAGGGGAAATGGAGACCCCGGATTTTTTACTTTCCCGAATGAGAACAAGAAGCTCGGTAAATTGACTCAGTTTTTCCAAATATTTTGAATCAGAATCCTCTAAGATAAAAAATAAGATGATGCCGCACTCATCATATTTATAATCGATACTCGCTCCTCTGGGAATGTTAAATTTTATCTCGTTCCATTTCTTATAGTTGATTTTTTCACCAAAATTCAGCACCGTTTCAAATACGCCATTCGTGTTTTTTTTGTAAATTTCTGACAAAGACACTACGTTCCTTTTCCTTTTTGACGCGGCATTTGAAGATTCCAGCTCGTCCATAATCCGATCAAGGTCAATCACGCTTTTTCTTCCTATAGGAAGCCGATAGTCAACCGGGAAATTAATAGCCAGTTTGGCAAAAAGCCTTTCAGTGTAAATAACTTCTATTTCCAGGATGTCTGCGCTCTTTAAAATTTCATAGTTATCTTTGTTAAATTTCATTCCCTGCGTTAACTGTAGAACATTCATACCGGAACGGACATAAATATTGGATAGAAAAATGATGGGGATTTCTTCCGCTCCATATTTGCTTATAACTTTGAAAGCTTCTTCCAGTTTTATTTTCATCCAGGCCCCTAGTGTGGTAGTAAAATGTAAAATGATAAGGTATATAAAAATACGCTTTATTATATAATAATTTGCTTAAAAGTCAACTCTTTAATTCTTTGAAAAAATGCCCGCGCTTGTTTATACTATAGGAACCATACTTTCGTGGCTGCAAGACTTGAATTTAACGATAGCCTGTGTTATATTTATGAATTGGAGGAAAAAAATGGATAAATTTAAATTCTGGCAAAGATGGTTGTTGGGTTTAAGCCTGTTTCTCCTGGCCTTTGGATTGCTGATGGCATTCACGGGAGTGTTTGCTTCTAATCTATTGAATGACCAGACGATTAAGGTTTTCTGGGGAGGTGAAGCCCTTTCCGGCGGCACCAGGGGCTTTTATACCTGGGCGTTTGGCGTGTGGGGAGCGAGTATCGCCGGCTGGGCAGTGACGCTGGCGTTTTTAGCGTGCTATCCATTTGGAAAGAAAGAAAAATGGGCTTGGGTGGCAATTGTATTGGCTATTCTGGCCTGGTACCCGATCGATACCGGCTTTTCCTATTATTTTAAATTTTATTTTAACGTTATTCTGAACAGCGTTCTACTGTTGTTGATAGCCTTGCCGCTTATCTTTACCCGGAAAGAGTTTTTTAAACTATAAAACGTAACGAAATAGCTGATGAAGAATGTATGAAAGTGGAATATAATATGTAGGAGGTGGTATGACTACTCGGCAGCAAATAGTATTTTTTTTAGTTGTTTTCGGTTTTTTCTTTTTATTTTCCTGTGAAGGCGGCAGGGCCAGCACAAAGGCTGACAAAGTCAGTCAGGCACCCGCATGGGTAAACAGCCCTAAAAAGGACAGCTCTTATTATTATGTGGTGGGTTATTCAGAGGATGTCGGGCCAGCGGAAAGCGTCCAGCAAAAAGCCCTTCAAAACGCGAAAGGAAAAATCGCTAATGTCATTTTTGAAGAAGCGGAAGTGGAAAAGGTCCTGGAATCCTCCGGCAATTTAAGCGGCAATGAGGAAATCAGCAAAAACTACCGTGAAAGTATCAAGAGTAAAAGTTCTGTCAATCTTCTGGGCGTGGAAACAGAGGATGTCTACCAGGAGAAATCGAATGACGGCGGCCTGGATGTCTATAAAATATGGGTGCTGGCGAAGATCTCTACAAAAAACCTGGAGAAAGAACGTACCAGAATTCTTTCCGAAATAAAACGCAAACTGGCATTGGTGGATGATAATTTAAATCAGGCAAAGGGTTTTGCCGCTGAGGGAAAGGCCATTGACGCGGTAAACGCCTACCTGAAGGCGGCTGTCAGCTCGACGAAAGTAAAAGAGCGCGCGGAAGAATTCCCCATTTATATCAGCGAGGCAGGTAAAATATTGGAGAAAATGCTAATAGAAGCGGGCGAAAACCCACCCTCAGCTGACATTGGAAAGGGGGCCAATTTTAATTTTCAGATTTTTTATTCGGGCGAAAAGGGGAAAGTTCCGGTAGGCGGCGCCGGTATCAATTTTTCTGTCAGAAACAACGAAGGGGATTACACGAAAGCGGCTGTTTCCGGTGAAAATGGTGTTGTTCTCTGTAAAATAAAAAAGTTGAAACAGGTCCGCAATGACAATACTCTTTACGCGAAATTGGCCCTGGACTTCCCGGAAATATTGAATATCGGGAAGGATTACCAGAAGTATTATTCCACGTTGAAAGATTATGTGATGAAGATAGCTGCTGCTTCTGATTTCAAGACGGCTTCCGCGGAGAACCGCTCGATTGTCAATTCAGTCATCGCAGTATTGAAGACGGAAGGCGAACAGAAACTTTTACCGGGATTAGCGTCTGAGGCATTGTCCGCGCTTATTAGCAAAGGCTATAAAGCGGTGCGGTTTTCTGATTCACTTTCGCTGGATGATTTGACTGAGGGGAAGCAAAGCGCTCTCAATGTTCTTTTAACTAAAGGGATCAAGAGGGTTTTGGTGCTTTCTGTGAGTATTCAGGAAAAACCAAAGTACAATGAAACGCTGGGCCGCTATATGGGAGTTTATTCTATTTCGGCGCAATGGCTGGATACAGAGAACGGGGAAATTTTATCCGCGAAAAATATTAAACAAAACGCTACCGCTTCAGAGGAAAGCGGTGTTTTTGACGCTTTTATCAAGGCGGCTTCTTCCCAGATAGCAAAGATGATCGAATAAATCCTGATGGGTTTGATTAATTTTCACAATCACAGCGAGTATTCTTTTTTATCTTCGCTTCTGAGGGTGGATGAACTGGTTGGCTTTTCAGCTTTCCATCGTTTTGAAGGCTGTGCCCTTACAGACACATTGTCTACATTCGGCTATTTTTCCCTGGCGAAGTACTGTGAAAGGGAAAATTTAAAGCCGGTTTTCGGCATTGAGATTTTTGTGAAGGGCGTGGATGGAAGAGGCCATTATCCTATTATTTTAATCGCGCTGGATAATGCAGGTCTGGAAAACATTTTTTCTTTAAATACATTAGCGCAGAAACATTATTACCGGGAGAAAGCATACACATTGGAATTTGAGACTCTGGCAGAATATTCAAAAGGCCTGGCTGTCCTGGTGGAAAAAGAGCTTTACGCGCATATAAATAGCCCTGCGTCAATGGAACGGATTATTGAGTGTTACGAGGAAGCCTTTCCGGGAAGTTTTTACATTGAAGTAAATTATACTGGAGAAATCAAAGTACCGATTCTCAAAGAAATAGTCAACAGAATTGAAAATTATTCCATGAGAGGGATCGCTTCCTGTGAGAGCCGGTATTTCCTGGAAGACCGCTTTGCGTTTGATTTTTTAAATGATTACCGAAAGAAAAGCCTGGACAATGAAAAAGGACAGAATATACCTGTGGATTGGAACTATTCTGTCCGAAAGGAAGAGGATTTCTACCGGATATTCAAAAACCATCCTCTTTATATTGAAAACGCTCAAAATCTTTTCTCCCGGATTGACGCAAACTTAGAGATCAAAAGTTTTAAGCTGCCTGTTTTGTTTGACAGCTCTTTTTCCCGGTTGAAAGAGCTCTGCCGGAAGAAACTGCTGAATTTGAAGACAGGCGATTCTCTTGCTCTTTACGAGAAAAGATTGGAGTACGAACTCGGAGTGATTCAAAATCTGGGGTTAAGCGATTATTTCCTTCTGACTTTTGACATTGCCCGTTTTATGCGGTTAAAAAAGATACCTTATGGTTTTGGAAGAGGCTCTTCGGTCGCTTCCCTCATTCTTTTCCTGCTGGGCGTGACAAAAGTCGATCCAGTGGAAAACCGCTTAATTTTCGAACGCTTTCTGAATCCCGGCAGGAAGCAAATGCCGGACATTGACCTGGATGTCTGCTGGAAAAAAAGGAAATTCGTTTTTTCTTATATTGCCTCAAAATATGGGGAAAAGAATATTGCCCACCTGTCTAATATCAATCGTTTTATGGCGCGTTCAGTCATTCGGGAAATAGCAAAAAGTTACCGTCTGAATAAAGCCAAATTGGCCAAAATTTTATCCTCTATTCCTATGTACAGGGCCGTTTCTATAGAAAAATTCTTCAGGAGCGATCCAAAATTGAACATACTGTACGCTGAAGACCCGGAAATTAAAGAATTTTTAGATATTGTTATGAAAATAGAAGGGCAGGCATCGCACAGTTCTCTGCATGCCGGCGGAATTATCGTGGTCCCGGACGGCATCCGGAAATACGCGTCGCTGGAATATTCCAATAAAGGCGAGCTTGCCGCTCAATTAACGAAGGATGACCTGGAAAATACGGGCTTTATTAAGATGGATATTCTCGGCCTTCGTTTTACGACCATTATTGATGAAACCATGCGGTTAGCGGGTATTAAAGAGATTGATTTCAATAATCAAGAAGCTTTTCAGCTATTGGGTAGTAGCGATACCATAGGAGTGTTTCAACTGGAAAGCCCAGGCATGAGGGGACTGCTCAAGAACATTAAGCCTCTTTCTATCAGGTCTTTATCCGATGTAATAGCTCTCTATCGCCCGGGGCCCATGAAATCCGGCATGATGGAACAATACATTAAGCGGCATAATTCTCCGGCAGATCGGGCCATCTCGAAAGAAGCGGCTGAAATCACAAAAGAAACTTATGGGCTTTTCATCTATCAGGAGCAGATTTTGAGGCTTGCCGTCGAGGTCGCAGGCATGGACTGGGGAGAAGCCGATAGCCTCAGAAAAGCCCTTTCTTCGAAGAGCAACTCCCTCATACTTTCTCTAAAGAACCGTTTTTTGGAAGGATGTATAAAGAATAATGTAGATGAAGAATACGCGCAAAGGCTTTTCGGCATTCTGGTTGATTTTGGGGCTTACAGCTTTAATCAGGCGCATTCGCTGGCTTATGCTTATACGGCCTATACAGGCGCTTACTTAAAGGCAAATTTTCCGCTGGAGTTTTATCTTTCTTCGCTCAATAACAATATTGGTTTCGTATCTCGTTTAAATCGGTATATTATGGATATGCGCTACCATTCGCTTGGCATTCTACCGATTTCTATTAATCACAGTAAAACGCTCTTTTTTAGACAAAGCGAGAATGCTTTAAGGGCCGGTTTTGCTTTAGTGAAATATGTAGGGGCGAATCTGGCCAAAAAGATTGTGAAAGAAAGGGAGCAAAACGGCGAGTATCAAAACCTGCTTGATTTTTATTTTCGAATGAAGGACAAAGGCCTCCACAACAAGGCCGCGGAATGTTTGATCAAAGCCGGCGCTTTTGATGATCTATGCTTTTCACGCCGCGCTTTATTGTCAGCGCTTCCGGAAATAGCAAAATTTGTTTCTAAACATTACAAAGAGGAAGAAAATGCCTTGTTTTCTATGAGGGAACAATCGCCTGATTTCACTCATTTTATTCATCCAGAGGAAAATGCGCCGCAGGAAGATAAAATGATTTTGGAATTTGAGGCTACTGACATTTTTCTTTCTCATCACCCTCTGGACCAGGTAAAGGAAAAGCTCATAGATCACAATTCGGACAAGATTGAGGAAATAGGCCAGATAAAACAGGGCATTTTTATTGGTTATTTTTACCGGATGCGGGTCATAAAAACCAAAAACGGCTCTTTGATGGCTTTTGGCCAGTTAAGCGATGATACCGGTACAGCCGAAGTAGTTTTCTTTCCGAAAGTTTACCAGCAGTTTGCTTCCTTATTGAAGGGAGGTAAGATTCTTTTGATTCGGGGAAAAACTCAGGAAGGAAAAATTATAGTAGAACAGGCTTTTTTGTTTTAATTTTTCGCCTCAACCCCCCGGCCCCCTTCTCCAAGTCTGGAGAAGGGGGAGATAAACGGGGATCGTTTCTGCTAATAGCGCCGATACCGGCCCTTTGAGAGGCAATCTGCTCATTCTCTGCCTTATAGGCGCGGTTAATTAACCGCGCCTAACTATTCTGCATAATCGGTCAGTGAACTCCGATTTGATATAACTTCGCCCCCTCTCCAGACTTGGAGAGGGGGATGGGGGGTGAGGCGCTAAGAAAACTTGAACTGGTTGAATTTTTCAACCAGCTTGTCGTCCATATCTTTGGTTTTCTGCAGGCAGATCATAGATGCCTGGATTTCCTTTACTAAAGTGTCTAAGTTTTCCACCATTTTCTTCACAAAGACGTTTACTTCATCAGAAGCCTTCCCAATTTCTTTCATATTCTCTGACGTAGTAACAACAAAGTTTTTCTGTTCGTCTACCAGACGGATGAGCTGATTTACCCTGGGCATAATATCCGATATATCTTTTTTTAAAGTATAAGCTGCTGAACCCTGTTCTTCAAAAAAAGTATTGAGGATATCATAAAATTCTTTTATTTTTTGGAATATATCTAAGTTTGATTTAATTTCTTTAACGGCTGAGTTTGAAACAGAGGAGCCTTTCTCGATACCGGCAATTAAATTCTTAATTTGAAGCCCGGTCTTGGCGGCGCTGTCTCTGGATTGATTGGCCAATTTCTTTATTTCTTTTGCTACTACAGAAAAACCCTTGCCGAATTGGCCGGCATGGCTGGCTTCTATGGAAGCGTTCATAGACAGCACATTTGTCTGATCCGAGATGTCTTCAATAAATACAATAATTTGATGAATCTCTCCCACAGTGGTTTTGACCATCTTAGTGGCTTCAGAAACCAAATTGAGGTCGTTTTCAATCGAATTAACGCTTTTTATTCCTTGTTCAATAGTCAATAAAGAGTTTTTCGAATTTTCTTTCATCGTCAGAAGCTGCTCAGCCATTTGTTCAATATTGCTTAAAAGTACAGTCAAATAATTGCTAAAGCTGATCACAAAAGCTTTTAGGTCCTCTATATTTTTGGTCATGCTCCCTGCTTTTTTCAAGCTTTCCTGGGACAAATTTTTCTGATTTTGCGCTTTTTCTATAATTTTCTCAGAATTTCTATAGTTAGTTACAGCGGAATTGACCGTTTCATAAAGGGGGTCATATACTTCTGAAAGCCGCTGGGAAACTTCCTCTGAGGTTTTTTTAACTTCTTTGATTAATCCAGATATATTTGCCGACATCAGATTATACAGGTAAGAAGAATAAGAAATCTCGTCCTCCAATGGTGTTTTGATCTGGAGAGACAAATTGCCTTTTTGAGAGAGAAAATTGGTCATTGATTCCTGTATTTTTTTCAAGGAAGTTTTCATATGAAAATGTTGCAGGAGAACCAGCGTCAATATGATCGCGAAGTTTATCAAAACCATTTCAATTAAGTTAGCCATTAACTCCGAGGAGTTGTAATTTTTATAAATAATCAAAGCGAATAATACAATAAGCGATAAACTTTCTAAAAGAATAGGGGAAATAATAAAATAAACTGTTTTTTCTAATATTGGCAGGCCAAAAGTTTTCTTTTCTAAAACAAATTCGGAAGGCAGGATATTTCTGGATACAATATCAATTACAATAGGCTGGATCAGCTTTTCTACAAATATATAAGCGGTTACACTGGCTAAAAAAGCGCCCTGGCATCCAAAGAGAGCAATGGTCAATGTGGAATACCAGTCTATGTTCAATTCTGCTTTTAAAAGCAGGCAAACTATAACCGCGCCAACAAATATCCTTGTAAATAAAAGCATCGCATGGAGAAAAGGCAATCGGTGTATTTTTGAGAAATAGAACGTGACTTTTTCCTGCGGAATTTCCTCATTTTGATACTGGTCAATAAAGTGGGAAATCGCGGAAGACAAGAAAAAATTGGTGGGTAAAGCTCCAAAAACCACGACAAAAAATCCGACTAAAAGAGCATTTTGTGTTAAAATCTGCATAAAATTGCTGTAGGTGCTGAAGATAGGAGATAGGACAAAACCGTAAAGCAGAGCAACGGGTATGCCGATTCCAAACCCTATTATTTCGCTGGAAAAGAATTGAGTCATAAATTTTTTCCCGGTCATTTTATCTCCTAACTTACTTTATCGAGAAATTGCGATTAAAACTGAAAAAAATGCAATAAAGTCGAGGAAAATGAGTCTTATTAAATAAATGTAAAAAATGTAAAAATTTTCCAAATAAACTTGAAAATTAGGCAATTTATTGTTATATTTATACAGTGTTGTCCTCAGTTTATGATTGAGGTTTTAGGGAGGAGTTTTTAAATGAATATTATTGAAATGAAGGGCGTCAAAAAAGATTATCCATTGGGGAAAACAATAGTCCATGCAGTCAGGGGAGTGGATTTAAGTGTGGAAGAAGGTGATTTCTTTTCCATAGTGGGGCCTTCCGGCAGCGGCAAAACCACTCTGCTCAATATCATCGGCTGTATTGATAACGCGACCGATGGAAGCGTTAAGATCCATAATGAAGAAATTACGGCTATGGAAGATAAAGAGTTAACGGATCTTCGGCTTTATAAAATTGGTTTTATTTTTCAAACTTTTAATTTGATTCCGGTTTTAGATGTCCGTGAAAATGTCGAATTCCCGCTTCTTTTAATGAAGAAGTTCACCAAACAACAGATAACAGAAAGGACAGAAAAATTGATAGAAGAGGTCGGGCTGACGGAATTCATTAAGCACAAGCCCGCGGAATTGTCGGGCGGGCAGAGGCAAAGAGTCGCTATCGCAAGAGCTTTAGTTACAGCGCCGGATATTATTCTGGCGGATGAACCGACGGCCAATCTTGATTCCGAAACAGGCGACACCATTCTGCAGATTATGAGGAAGATGAATGAATTGGAGAAAACTACTTTTATCTTTTCTACCCATAACCCCGATGTGCTCAAATACGCGAAGCATATTGTTAAAATTCGAGATGGATTGATTTGCGAACAGCAATGCGATTAGTCAGGTCTAAATGAGGAGTATCATATGGGGCTAATTTTAAAGATAGCATGGAGAAATCTCCTGCGCCATAAAGGGAAGAGTTTTATTATTGGGGCGATTTTGTTTCTGGGATCTATTATTATGACTACCGGAAACGCTGTTATTTCCGGAATGGATAAAGGGCTTCAGGAAAATATAGTAGAGCGTTTTACGGGCGATATCGTGCTCATCGCGACCAATCAAAAAGATGAAGCCGTCATCGCCGGTTTTATGTTAAAAGGAACTGAGATCATAAGCGCATACACGAACGTGAAGAAAGTTTTACAGAGTCAGGATTATGTGCGGGATTTTCTGCCCGTTTGCCGCGGCTCTGCGATGGTTTTGAATGAATACGGCGACATGGGTTTTACTTTTCTTCTGGGAGTTGATATCGAGGCTTATCAAAAAATGTTTCGAAGCAATATCGTTTTGGTAGAAGGCCAGCTCTTAAAAGGCCAGGACAGAGGAACTCTGGTTACTTCCGGCGCAAGAAAACAGATGTATGATTCTATGTATGTCTGGTTGACCCCGGAAGGATATCCCTTCATTGAGACTAATCTTTCTCCGGAAGCAAAATCCAATCGAACGGAACTAAATATTCAGTCAAATGTGGTTTTGATGGGAATGAGCGCCGACAGTTCTCAAAAAGATATTCGCAGCCCGGTAAGAGGAATTATCAAGTACAAGTATTTAAATAATTTTTGGGAATCCTACAGCATTGTCGACCTGGAATCGTTTCGTGAGTGTTTTGGTTACCAGACTTCTTCTGACTCTGAGGTGAAATTGACAAAGGAGAAGGAACAGATTTTAAAGGCAGATGAAAATCTGGATGACTTGTTCAGCAGTGAGAGCTTGGTTCAAAGCTCCGAAGCAAAATTAGGCAGTTATAAAATCGGATCTTTGAAGCGAAAAGTAGCTACTATTAATACGAATACCATAGATAAGGATTTTGGTGTTTACAATATTGTTTTTGTAAAATTGAAAAAAAACACCAACCCAAAACAGGATTTGAAAAAATTAAATACGGCGCTGAGCAACGCTCAGGTTAGCGCAAGGGCGGTCAGCTGGAAAAAAGCCGCTGGTACTATTGGAGATATGGCAACTATTATGAAAGGCGCGCTGAACGGGTTTGTCATTTTTATTTTCTTTGTGGCTATTATTATTATTGCGAACACTCTTTCTATGGCGGCTCTGGAAAGGACGACCGAAATAGGAATGATGCGCGCTGTAGGCGCTAGCAAGGGCTTTATTGGAAGAATGTTTTTCAGCGAAACACTGCTGCTTTCTTTTGTCTTTGGCGGCCTGGGGATGATCGCGGGAGCGTTTGTGGTATCTGTTTTGACTTTATTGAATATTGCCCCTGGCAGTAATGACGCTCTTCAGTTGTTCTTTGGCGGTGATACCTTCCGGCCGATCTTGACATTGCCGGATATTCTTCTAGGAATAGTGCAATTAACCATTGTAACTGTGATCGCGGCGCTTTATCCGCTTGTAGTAGCTCAGAAAATAACGCCGCTGGAAGCGATTGCCAGAGAATAAGGAGAATTTTATGGGATTGATTATAAAGATTAGTTTAAGAAATTTATGGCGGCAAAGGAGAAGAACAATTCTCCTGGGGACAGCTATCGCTTTCGGAATGATGATACTGGTTCTGGCAAACTCTTTCTCCCGAGGCTTGGGGGATATTATATTCAATCAGATGCTGGTTCATTCAAATGGGCATATTCAGGTTTCCGCTATTGAAAATGGTAAGATTCGCGGCGGAGTGATCCGGGACAAAGACAGAATCATCAAAATTATAAGAGACAATATTCCAAATGTAAAAGAAGTGAATCAACAGATTGCCTCTTTTACCCGTGTGATCGGCAACGGGAAATCCGACATGTTGGCGATTGTAGGCTTACCGGCAAATGAAGACATTTTAAGTTGGTTTGACAAAGAGTTATCAGCGGGTAATGTTTCCGATTATACCAATCCTAATATTGAAAATCCATTGGTCATCGCGGAAGATAAGGCCAAGGACCTCAATGTGAAAATAGGGGACTCGGTAAATATCCGCATAAATACGCTTCAAGGGCAGGTCCAGACGGCTAAATTGACAGTTGTAGCTACGATTAAAACAGCCAATTCTTTTCAAGGTATGGCTGCGTATATTCCATCCGAGAAACAGAAAGCGATTATGGGTTATCGTGTTCAGGAATCCGGGCCTTTACAGATTGTTTTTAACAAAATGGAAGACCCTAAAATAGCTTTGACCTACGCTAACAAACTCCATCAGCTTTTACAGCCGGACTTAGCCATTATTTATGGAGAAGCCAGGTACAACGGCGAGAATGTTTCTGTTCCGACCTTTGCTTTTTTCAGCAATACAAATGCTTTGAGAATCTTAAAAGAAAATGTTAAAGTAATAGATGGAAAGTTAGAAAGGGCTTTGAATTCAAATGTGATTATGGCAAGCTCCTCCTTGGCGCGCGATCTGAATCTAAGGGTAGGTTCAAAAATACAGAATATTTACCAGCATAAGTTTGACAGCGAATCGACCACAAATGTTTACACCATTTCCGGAATTTTTGAGTCCAGCTCTCTCATAAACAAAAAGTTTTTGATGGTGAGCGAAAATAATTTTTACAAAGGTTACTATCAAAATCTCCCCAAAGACCCGGTAGAGAGTAATTCCATTATTTCTTTAGCGACAAACAATCCCCTGTATCCCGCTTTAGCCACTGAATGGAAGCTTTTGGAAAGAACATCTGCCCATGATGATTATCAAAAAAAGCTTTTAAAGGTTCAGAAGGAAAAATGGGAAGGGGCCTATCTGGATATTGGAACAATGTACGAAATGGCCAGTTTTATTATCCAGCTTGAAGGAGCTTTGAATACTATTAGTTTGATCGCTGTATTGATTTTGTTCTTTATTATTTTAGTAGGAGTGATCAATACTCTCAGGATGACCGTTCGTGAAAGGACAAGGGAAATAGGAACCATCCGGGCGATCGGTATGCAGAGAGTGGATGTGAAAAACACCTTTATAGTAGAGACTTTCTTTTTAGCATTCTTTGCCAGTATCGCCGGGGCAATAGCCGCGTTTCTGGTTATGGTGCTTCTTTCCTTCTGGAAAATCAATACAGACAGTATTTTTTCGATTTTTCTTTTAGATAAACATTTGAATTTTGTTCCAAAAGCGGGCGGCCTTATTCTCAATCTGATACTTTTACTTCTATTTGGGTTAGAAGCCTTTGTGATTTCAAGGGAAGATAAAATCCCGCAATTAGTTATCCGGCTGGTGCTTATTTTTAGCATCCTGATTGGTTTTGTCTTATCGGCTTCAGGCGGAATCTTAACTTATTTAATATTGATTTTAATGATGTTGATAGCCATTGCTTATTTCCCGTCGCGGAAGGCATCCCTGATGTCAGCGGCAGACGCTCTCAGACATTATGAATGAGGCGCCTCATCCCCCCGTCCCCCCTCTCCAAGCCTGGAGAAGGGCGGGGTGAGGCAGAGAAAGATTGTATTACATTTAGTTAAATTGGAGGAAATAAAATATGAAGATTTTTAAGAAAACATTGTTACTGGTAAGCATCTTGTTAGCTTTTTCATCGTTGTTCGCCATGCCGTCTGCTACCGAGATAATGAATAAGATAGACTCGCTTCAGAAATTGGGTATAGATATAACAACAAAGGCTTCTATTGTCCAGCAGAAAGTTGGGCAGGGCGTAAAAACTTTTGATTCTGTTTATTACAGAAGGGATAGGGATGACGCTTTTTTGATTGTGATGATCGCGCCGGATTCAGAAAAGGGTAATGGATATTTAAGAGTAGGGGATAATTTCTGGATGTACCGCCAGAATACGCGTACTTTTCAGCATATAAATCGGGATGAAAGTATCAGCGGTACTGACGCGAAAGCTGGAGATTTTGAAAACAGGAAATTGGCCGAGCTTTATAAACCGTTGGCCGATGAGAAGGGCAAAGAAATAGTGGAAGAGGAAATGCTTGGTAAAAAACCTGTATATAAAATTACCCTTATAGCTAAAGTCAACGATGTAACTTATCCAAAGCAGATTTATTGGGTGGAAAAAGCAACGTTTTTACCTTTAAAAGAGCAGTCTTTTTCGCTTTCCGGAACTTTGATGCAGACGGCTTATTACCCAAAGTACACGACTATTCAGGGTAAGTACGTTTTTCTTCAGGCTATTTTTGTGGATGAGTTTGAGAAGGGCAATAAATCCATTATGGAGCTTTCTGGGATTTCTCTTGCGCCCTTGGATGATAATATTTTTACGAAAGCTTATCTCGAAAATTTGAGTAAGTAAGGC
Organism: Brevinematales bacterium; assembly: GCA_020052515.1. GTDB lineage: Bacteria > Spirochaetota > Brevinematia > Brevinematales > JAOACQ01 > JAGVOW01. The sequence continues at coordinate 18,893 of JAGVOW010000064.1, forward strand.
GAAGATAATTATCTTCGCCTAAATTGTTTCTATTAATATTCGGAGGAATAAAATGTTCAAAAGAATAATTATATTTATTTGTTTTATGCTGACGATGGTATTTCTCTACGCACAAGACAATATCAATGAAGAAAGTTTGTTTTCTGATCCGCAGACTGTAGAATCCAGTAGCAATATTATGAACAATACCATTAATTCCAATGTCGAAAAGCAGTCTGTTACACTTTCCGGGCAGATTTCAGCTTATTCCGCTTATACTCTGGGGCGAGATTTTGTTTCTGGAAAGACAAATGGTGATAAAAACTCTTTTCAAAATTATATTCGTGGCAATCTATTCCTGGATATCCGCTTAACAAAAGGTATTAAGACCTTCGCGAATTTAGAAGCTGATTATTCTCCATTGGGCCAGCTGCAAGTTCATAGGTTTATCGGTATTCCGCCAATCAGTTCTGATACGACTCTATTGGAAACCAATAATACCGCCTTGATTCTAAAAGAGTTCTTCCTGGACGCGAATGTGAATAGAATGGTTTACTTTCGTGTTGGAAAACAGGTTTTGCAGTGGGGAACAGCCTATTTCTGGAATCCCAGCGATTTAATTAATGTACAGAAGAAGGATTTTAATAATCTTTCTTTTTTCCGGGAGGGAGGTTACGGGCTTAAAACACACATCCCTTTTGGAACAGTTCTCAATCTTTATAATTATCTCGATTTGAATAATGTATCCAGAATCGAAAATGTGGCCGCGGCGAGCAAAATAGAGGCCCTGATTGGAGGAACGGAGCTTTCTCTTTCGATATGGGCGAAGAAAGATTTTCATCCGGTTTACGCGCTTGATTTTACTTCCCGCGTATTTGGTATTGATATTCGAGGAGAGGCAAGCCTGGCAGACTGGGATAGCCATTTGAAAGTGAAAACTGAAACTATTACTGTTGGCCCTCTAACGGTTACTAATATAGTAACTTCTCCTGTTACCAATCAGTGGACCCCCAAAATCAGCCTTGGGTTTACCAAGAGTTTTGATTTTCTGGAAGTAAGTGATAGGATTTCCGTGACAGGTGAGTTTTTTTATAACGGTGCCGGTTATTCGGAAAATATATTCGCTAATGATACGATCAGAAACGCCCTGTTAATTGGCGCGGCTTCTTACTCTCCGAATTACAACTCGCAGTTTTACGCGGCCATTTTCACCAGCATTGTCAAGTTTTTCTCGCCTGATTTAACTTTTAACTTCAACGCGATAGGAAACTTGAATGATTACTCCTTTACATTGGCTCCTGCTCTGATGTACAATCCAGCGGATAATTTTAATCTTACGTTTACTATGATTGGATATGTAGGGAATGAGAATTGCGAATACACTTTTTTTGGAAGCGCCTTAACTTTTAGCCTGCAGGCGGATCTAAGATTTTAGCGATTAATCTTCTATTTTCAGGATGCTTTTAACGCTGTATTCCGCCTTGCCTTTATATTTTTTGAATTTTTCAATCGTTTCGCTGTTTCTGTTTTCTATTAAGGAAATGAAAGCGTAGGCCTCTGAGATAAGCACTTCGTAAGACGCGATCATATTTTTCCCCAGAACCAGGTCTTCTCCCTGAAGCACATTCTGATCCAAAAGCTTTTGCAGTGTATCCCTTGACTTTTTAGAAGAAGAGGCCATTTCTTTTGCAAGCGCTATGTAATAAAGAGAATTGTTCATCTGCGCCTCGTAAAAGTCTGAGGCAATATTGAGTGAAGTGTAAGTGAGGTAAAGGTTTTGGCCGCTAAGAATGCCGATGGCCTCAAGCTTTAAATCCGAGGAATAAACATTCGTTCCTAAAAAGAAGAAAAAAAACAGTAATAACACTCGTTTCATAAACTTGCTCCTGAAATTAGTTGCTTCAGAATATGTAACCGCGGGCTTTAGCCCGGTTAAATTATCACATTATCATAATAAAAACAATGAAAACTATCAAATTTCTTGTCTGAATTTTATTGTAAACTTTATTTGTTCAATTAATTTACAAAAATGTGTTTCCTCATTAAAATTAAAAGGTAATGTTATGGGGGACTTTAGTTATGAAGCGCTTTACAAGCATTCTTTTGATTGTTATAACGGCTACTTTTCTCTACGCACAGGAAGAACCGAAAGCAGAACCTAAGCAGGAAAATCCGAAAGAAACTGTTTCTTCTTCCTCTGTTGAAAGCACATCCAAGGTAGAAATTACAGAACCAGAACCGCAAACAGCGAGTTCTGCTACCGTAAAGAAAGAATTGGTTCCGAAGGTTTCTGTACCTACGGTAATGGATGAAAACAGGCTTTTAAGCGCCATAGAGAACAATCCTAAAGAGCCGGATTATTATTACAAGCTTTTCAGGCTTTATTCTTCGCAGAATAAGCATAAAGAAAAATTGAAAATTGCTTTGAAAGCCATCCAAAACTTGGGTGGGAACGCCGAGCTTTACATAATAGTTGGGGATGAAAATAAATTTCTAGGGGATTTCCAGAAAGCGATTATTGCCTATCAGTTTGCTTTGAGAATGAGGCCTTCTGATCCAAATATATACAATCGGGTAGGGCTTTCTTTGTTAAAAATTTCTAATTTCAATCAAGCGGAAGCTGCGTTTAAAGCAGCTCTTTTTTTCGGTTCAGAAGAAAGCAATCCGACTAAAGGCGTTTTTTATAACAATTTAGCCGTTGCTTATGAAGCGATGCGGGATTTGAAAAATGCTTACAAGTATTTTCAGGTAGCTCTTAAATATTATCCTTCTTACACGACAGCTCAGGATAATATAGCCAGAGTGCAAAAAAATCTTAAAGAAACGGGCATTAGTCTGGATTAAAGCATAAAAATTGGCCAAAATGCCGAATGAATTGAAGAATAATATTAGTATAAATGCCTGCCATCAAATCATCTAAGACGATTCCCCAGCCGCCTTTTAGTTTTTGTAGATTCCAGATAGGGTAGGGTTTCCATATATCAAAAAATCGGAATAAAATAAATCCAATCACCAAATATTTGAGGCTTTCCAGAGTGCCATTAAATTGAAAGGAAATCATCGCTATCAAAAATCCAGCAACTTCATCAATGACTACCGCTTTGGGGTCTTTTGTTTCGAAAATGTGTTTTTCCGCGTACCCAGAAACCCAAACGCTACAAGCCGCGATAGCGATCAAAAGGCCGTAATAAACAAAGAAAGATTTACTCAAGAACACAAAAATAATCACACCCGCTATGGTTCCAAAAGTGCCGGGCATAAATGGAATGTAGCCTATGTAAAAGAAGGTTGCCAGCAATTCGGCTATTCTCCCATTAATTTTTTTATCCATTATTTATTTCCTTCTTTTTAAAATTAAAATAGTATTCGAAAGCAGTATAAATAGTAAAAACAACAGTGACAATGGTTAAAACCAGCGGCAGATAAATGATCCAGAAAAAGCGTTCTGGAGCCACAGTTTTCCAGATATCTGAGTAAGAAACGCTTTTAATGTGAGAAATGTTTCCGATCAAATTGGTAACAAACATATAAATTAGAATAAACGCGGCGGCTGACATTTGAAAAGTTGTTTTTGCTTTTGCCGCGAAAGAAGTCTTAAAGTTTTTTTTCTTTTTTCTGGAATAGGCCCTCAGCAAAGTTATAAACAGATCTCTTAAATAGATAAAAACAATCAGCCACAAAGGTATAAAAAGGTCGTTTTGAAAGCTGAAAGCCGTAAAAACACTCCAGATTAAAAATTTATCGGCCAAAGGATCCAGAAACGCGCCGAATTCTGAAACCTGATTTAATTTTCTGGCTAACATGCCGTCAAAAGCGTCCGTTATTGAAGAAATCGCAAATAAGATCAAAGCAATGGAAATATTGATCAGAGAATTCTGCACAATGAAATAGATAACAAAAGGTATAAAACACACCCGGATAATGGATAATAAGTTTGGAATCGTAAACGTAAATTTCATAAAACCTCTACACCGCCTAAATTGTGATGATCGATCACTTCTGTTATCTTTATCTTAACAAAATCTATATTGTCTGGATCCAGATTGTCCGGCTTTTTTACCATAACCACACCATCTACTTCCGGTGCATCGTACTCACTTCTGAAAACCAGGTATTCTTTCGATTTTTTTTCTTCTATGATGCCTTCATAAATGCAGATTATTTCTTTACCTATCATTTTTTTTAAGTTATTTTCAGAAATGGTTTCCTGAATGGCCGACAATTCTTTTATTCTTTTACGCAAAACCCTTTTACCAATGTTTTTTGTTAATGAGTAAGATTCTGTGCCTTCCTCTCTTGAGTATTCGAAGAAACCGACGCGGTCCAATCTGGCTTTTTTGAGGAAAGTTTTTAAATCTTGCTGTTCATCTTCTGTTTCTCCCGAAAATCCAATTATAAAGGAACTTCGTATTTTAATTTCAGGAATTTCTTTACGGATTCTTTCAATGAGAGAAAGATAATATTCCGGATCTCCCGGCCTCTTCATTGATTTTAGGAGAGAAGCGCTGACGTGTTGAAGAGGCATATCTAAATAACGGCAGATAGAAGGATTTTCTTTTATAAAATATACCAGATTCAACAACTCTTCATCTGGAAAAAGGTAGAGAATTCGAATCCAGTCAAATTTTAGTTTAAGCAGCTCTTTTAACAAAGGAATCAGGCTTTTCTTTTGATAAAGATCCAGCCCATAAGAAATAGTGTCTTCCGAGATAATAATTAATTCTTTTACTCCCTGGTCCTTTAAAAAGGCGGCTTCTTTAGCTATAGATTCTATAGGGCGGCTTCTCTGTTTTCCACGGATTAAAGGTATAGCGCAAAACGTGCAGTTTCTATTGCAGCCTTCAGCTATTTTTAGATAAGCGAAATGATAACCAGAAAAAACAAGGCTTCTTTCATCGGTAAAGTGAGCGTCTTTAAATTCGCCACCGTCTAAAAGATTTTTGGAAGGATGGTCAAAAGCATCAATAATTTTTGTTAAATCACGTGCACCAATCGCGCTGTCTATCTCCGGAAAATTCGCTAAGAGCTCTTTGCGGTAACGCTCTGTCAGACATCCTGAAAGGATAATCTTTAAAGACGGCTTTTCTTTTTTTAATCCTATATAATTAAGGATAACGTCAATGCTTTCTTTCTTAGCCGCTTCTATAAAGCCGCAAGTATTAATAACAATAGCTTCCGCTTCTTCAGGGAGAGATACAAAAGAATGGGACTCTTTCTGCAGAAAATAATGCATTCTCTCTGCGTCTACCAATGCTTTTGGGCATCCCAGCGCATCAAAAAAAATCTTCATTATAAAATATTTACCTCATTTCAATATCGCCCTGACCAGCGCAAATTGATTGTTTTTGCTTTTCCAGTAGAAAATAGATTTGCTGATTTCCCCCCATCCGCCGCCGGCTTCCTCTTTATTGCCTACGGCAATTTTTGCCGCGCCGCTGTTACCAAGGTATAAAACCAAAGAGTTGTTAAAAGAAATATTGAATGTAGAGGCATTATTGATAACCATGCTTTTTTCTTCTTTATTATCCGGCTGAAAAGAGAGCCAGCCATAACCTAATCCTGTAATTTTCATTTCTACTAAAGATTTTGTAGGAGCATTTAACAATTCTGTCTCGGAAAGAATGTATTCTTTGTATTTGTTATAAATATCATCTGTTGAATAAGAATTTGTAGATGAGGCTTCTGGATTTTCTCTCAAAATGGTAATAGATATCCGAATATCTTTTTCTTTCGCATTAAAAAGCTCGACACTTAAGTCATTTGTTCCATTATTGTCAACATCCATTGCGGCTAGTTCATTGTTTTTTAATACATAATCGGCTGAATTTATTTTTGCGTTCACAGATTTTCCTTCGCCCATTGAGATAAGCTTTATAGTTGTAAGGTAGTTTGAATTGGATATATTAATTGTATCGCCGATCTTGAATTTTTGAACAGAGACCTTTCCAGCGTCTTCACCAGTATAATTATAAACTTTTGGGGCGGCATTTTCTTTGTCGCTTTTTTCCGATACGCTTCGCATAATAATAGAAACAATCAGTATGATAAAAACAGCCGAAGCAACAACACCAATCATAAAAATGGAATTTGTATTTAAAGAAACATGATTGGTTTTTCCGACCAGCTGTTCAATAGGAGCATCCTGTTCAATTTTAATCTGCCTTTTATAGAGGGATAGGGCGAATTCTTTATCTAACTCCAATGCTTCAGCATAATTAGATATGAACCCAATCGCGTAAGTATCGCCAGGAAAAACATCAAATTGATCCGTTTCTATAGCTTCCAGGTACCTTTTTGGAATATTTGTATCTCTCACAATTTCATCCATTGAAATCTCTTTTTCTTTTCTGGATTCCCGAAAAAATTCTCCCACGGTTTGTTTTTCCATTTTCATAAATCCATTGCTCCTTCTGGTAAAAATTACAGAGTATATTATAAAGAGATAGTGTAACTTTTTTCAAATTTAGAGCGGATAAATTTTTCTTTATTTAACGCTTGATTTTTTTTCTATTTATTTTTACAATATAAGCTCTTAAAATAGTTTGGCAGGAGTATAAGATGGCGGTTTTACGTAGCTTCTTTGTTTTCTTTGTGCTTCTTTTCGTCTTGATGGTTGCGGCATGCTCTGGAAAAAAGGAGAATGTGTCATCTTCAAGCAGTTCTCTCTCCGGCCCCGGTTATTCAAAACCAGGTATCGTTAAAATGAATAAAGGAGAAAAGGTAATTTTGAATAGCCCGGATAAATTTATCCAGATTTTTGTATGGTTAAATTATGAACAAAAAGTTTGGACTGATGAAATAGGGGCTAACACGAACGAGTCAACTTCTGAAGAAACTTTTTCAAAGGAAATGGATAAAAGAAGGGCTTCTTTTTTTAAGAGTTTGTCTTTGGGTGAAAATGAGTTTATAGAATACAGTATTAACCATAACAAAGAAATAGAATCTTTCCTGGAGAAGAATTCCGAATATAAAAAGGCTTATGAAGATTCATTGAAATAACTTATGAAAAAATTATTTTTTTCATTGCTGTTTTTGTTCTTTTCTGTTTCTCTTAATTATGGAATCCATTTCTCTTCTTATGAAATTGTTTCTTTAAAGGTAGAAAATATCACCGATTCTAATATGATCGTCGCTGTGTTTACAAATTCTTTCCTTTCTTCTTTAAAAAAAAAGAATTTCATCTTATTTGAAAGAGACACCGATCTTCTGGAATCTCAAAATCCAGATTATCTTATTGCTTTAAACATTGTTTTTTCTGAAGAAAAATTTATTACCGTTGCAGAGGTTTCAAAATCTTTAGATAACACTAAAGTGTGGAAAGATCAGGTCTACACGTATGACCTTTTAGGAAGGGAGGGGCTGCGTGATTGTTCCGCCGTGCTGGCTGATCGTATTGCTAGAAAAATTTTAGGCAAACCGGTTATGGATTATTCTGAAAGAATGGATTATAAAAAAAAACGCAGTAAAGAAACAAAAAATTCGCCTCAATCTATTGAAATTATGAATTTTATTAATATTCTGATGAGGTATCCAGATGGATTTTGGTTTGATTTTCCATTGGCTTTCGGTATTGAGGTTATGGAATTTCAATATTATTGGCTGATTCCTAATTCGCCCTTTGGCGCTGGATTGGGAACCAAAGTGGTTTCGATCAAGGACGCGGCCGCTTTGTCTATTCTTCCACTTTGTGTTTCTTTTCCTCTTTTTATCTATCCGGATGAATATTTGTATAATCGGAAAGATCTGTATGCCTTTTTTGAAGCAGGTTTTTTAATTCCCCAATTCAGTTATATAGACCTTGGCTTGAAACTACGCCTCAATGGAATATCCATTACATTTGGATGGCTTCATAAGCCTCTTTTTCAGAGCGATTCTTTTCTACGAAGCGAAGATTCCACATTCTATGGTGAATTGGCGATCAGTTTTGGAAACTATAAAGTAAGTTGGTAATACTTAAAACAATGTAAGTTCTAACTTTAGCTTGTGCTTTTTTAAGTTTTTCCGATAAAATTAATAAGGGAAGGTTTGATATACCCCCTAACCCCCTTTAAGGGGGTTAATAGGAGAAGGCTATGTGGAAATATGGGTTTATTCTATTCGGAATGTTTTTATTTTGCGGTTTATCTTACTCTCAAGAAGTCGCGGGGCTTCTAAAATGGGCTTTCTCTGCAAAAGGCATTGTGGCTTCCAGCGCCTGTGCAGGATACGGCAGGGTTTATTTTGGAAGCGGCGAGGATATCTTTTATTGCTTAGACGCTACAAATGGAAAATTGTTGTGGTCTTTTCAGACAGGAAATCCAAGCAATAATTTTCTCAGTAATCCATTGTTAAAAGACGGAAAAATCTATTTTGGAAGTTATTCGGACAAAAAATTCTATTGTTTAGATGCCTTTTCCGGCGAAAGTATCTGGGAATTTCAATGCAAAGGGGAAATTGAAAGCAGTGCCAGAATAAACGATGGCAAAATTTATTTTGGAAGCTGGGATAATAAAATTTATTGCTTAAATGTTTCAAACGGAGAAAAAATTTGGGATTTTAAGGCAGACGCAGCTGTCCGTTCCAGCCCATTTATTATCAATGGAAAGGTTTGTTTTGGAAGTTTTGGCCGCAAATTTTATTGCCTGGATGCTCTGAGTGGAGATAAAATCTGGGAGTTTCAAACAGAGGGGCAGAATTACGCAAGTCCTATCGGAGATGGAGAAAGAATTTATTTTGGAAGCAAAGATAAGCAATTTTATTGCCTGGACGCTATTGCGGGAAAGAAATTATGGTCTTATAAAAGCGGGGATATCATTGTTTCGAGCGCTTTTTTGCTGGACGGCAGGGTTTATTTCGGCGCTTATGATGATAAGATGACTTGCTTAGACGCGTTGAGCGGCTCAAACATCTGGGAATTTCAAACAGGGGGCGATATTGATTCTTCACCTTCTGTTGTGGATGGCAAAATTTATTTTGGAAGTTATGATAAAAAATTTTATGCGATAGACGCTGTAAGCGGAGAGAAAATCTGGGATTTTGAAATGGAAAATATTGTTGAATCCAGTCCTTGTGTAGTGAATGGGCTGGTTTATTTCGGGGGAGATGATGAACAATTCTATTGTATAGATTCTGGAAATCCGGATGCGACTGCTGGAAATTCTTTAAGCGGGCAGGATTATTCTCTGTTGAAATTGGAAGAGGCGGCAAAAAACTCTATTGCTTTAGAAACAGAAAATACGGTTTCTGTTACAAATCATATGACTAATTTTATTACGATTACAAATGTTGTCAAAGTGAAGCGGCAGGACAGAATTCTTTTGACTCATAAAAGGCATTCTGTGTCACAATTAAGGCCTCATTATTCTATTCAAGTGGGAGCATTTTTAAAGGCGCGTAACGCAGTTCAGCTATATAGCAAGTTAAAAAGGATGGGTTACCCGGCCTATAAAAACAAGATGCATGGAAAGTCTTATATACGGGTGAGAGTTGGCAATTTTGTCTCTTATACGGATGCATGGAAAAAGTGGAAAACTTTGGAGAGAAAAGGCATCACGGGCATTATTATTGAATTATAATGAAGTAGTTTGCGTTTTTTGGGGCATGAGTTTAAAATAATGGCGGTTTAAAAAGGATATTTCGAGGTTGATGAAGAGATGAATTATCAAGTAACCGCCCGGAAATGGAGGCCCCAAACTTTTAGCAGCATTATTGGACAGGAAAATTTAGTCCGCGCTATTCAAAACGCCCTTTCTTCGGGCAAAATTCCCCATGCTTTTTTGTTTTCAGGAGTGAGAGGAGTAGGGAAAACCACTACTGCCCGCGTTATTGCCAAAGCCTTAAATTGTAAAACCCCTAAGGGCCTTGAACCCTGTAATGAATGTTCTTCCTGCACCGCTATCACGGGCGGGAATTCTCTGGATGTCATTGAAATTGACGGCGCGTCTAATCGCGGCATCGATAATATCCGTGAAATCAAAGATAATGTTTCATTTATGCCACTTTCCGGTAAATACAAGGTTTATATTATTGATGAAGTGCACATGCTCACCACAGAAGCCTCAAACGCGCTTTTAAAGACCCTGGAAGAACCTCCAGAGCACGTTGTGTTTATTCTGGCTACCACGGAAGCGTATAAAGTTCTATCGACTATAAAATCCAGATGCCAGCATTATCTTTTTAAGAAGATTCCGATTAAAACAATTGTGACCCAGTTGAAAAACATCTGTGACAGCGATCACATCAGCTATACAGAGGAAGGTTTGTACTTGATAGCCAATGCCGCTGACGGTTCGCTCCGGGACGCGGAAAGCCTTTTTGACCAGGTATTTCTTTATTCAGACGGTAATATTAATGAGGAAAGCGCTTCGGAGTTGATTGGAATCCCGGATAAGAGTTATTTTATAAGGATGATAGATTCTATTTTAAAAAAGGACGCGGTTCTTCTTTTAAGGACACTAAATGAATATTTGGACCAGATCGGCGATATTAAAATTTTTGTAAAGACATTTATCCATTTTTTGAAAGAAGGCCTGCTGGTAAAGAGTCTGGAACCGGAGAGCGATTTGCTCGATTTTTCGACAGCGCAGTACCATCAGATGAAGTCTTTGTTTGAACCATTCAGCCCGGAAGAGTTAGTAAAACTGATGAGTTTGTTTATTGATCTGTTTAAAGATTTGAAAGGGGAAAGCCAGGAGAGATTTTTATTGGAGATTACGCTTTTCAAGGCTTTAGACTATCAGAATATCATACCTTTAAGCGAATTAAGAAACGAAATGCTGTCTTTTCTTAAGAAGAATGAGAAGCCTTCTCCTCAGGTAGCGCCGACGGAAAAACCTATTTCTGTCTATAAGATTCCAGTGGAAGAAAAAAAAGAACAAGCCGGTCCGGTAGAGGCGGTCAATCAAAATCTTTCGCCAGTATCGGAATCTGAAGCGAAAAACACTTTAATCAGTGTATTGTCTGAAAGCATGCTGATGAAGCCGATGATTTCTTCTATTAAAGAAATGCGGTTTTCAGAGAATCGGCTTACAGTTGAGATAGATTCTTCTCATACTTTTGAGTATTTGAATCAACATAAATCAGAGCTGCAGAACAAGGTATCAAATTACCTCAAAAGGAATATTTCGATTCATTTTGATTTAGGCGCTGAAAAACAAGAGCTTCAGAAATCTGTTTTTACTGAAAAAATAGCTTTGCAGCCTGAAAAGCCAAAGGCGGTGCCCGAAATGGCAGACGCGGTTATCAATTTGTTTGATGGAAAAATAGAATAAAGGGAGGGCCATTTTATGGCGGTAAACAGTTTCAAAGACATGTCTAAATTAAAAAAAATGGCGGATGACGCTAAAAAATTTATGGATGTATCCAGAACGGTAGGGGTTTCAAAAAGAGGCTATGTAAAGATATCTTTAGATGGTGAGAAGCATTTAAAGAGCGTTGATTTTTCCGCGGAGGCTATGAAACTTTCTCCGGAAGAACTGGCAAAGTGCGTCAAAGAAGCGCATAAAGCCGCCGCTAAAGAGATGGATAAAATTGTTAAAAAGCAGATGAAGACTTCTGGCCTTGGAAATATGTTGATGGGCCAATAGTTCATGTTTCCCAAAAATCTGGGCCAGTTTATCCGTTTGTTTTCAAGGCTGCCGGGTATAGGGGTAAAAACTTCAGAAAGATTAGGCTTTTATATCCTTTCTCAGCCGAAGGAGTTTGCGGATAGCCTCTCGGACGCGATTCATTTTTTAAAAGAAAAAGCGAAATTATGCTCTTTATGTGGGAATATTTCTGAGGATGACCCCTGTGTACTTTGTACGGATACCCATAGGGATCAATCTGTGATCTGCGTTGTGGAAAACGCTATGGATATTTATTCAATTGAAGCGACCCATATTTATCAAGGGCTTTACCATGTTCTGGGGGGAGTCATTTCCCCTTTAGACGGAATTATGCCCAAAGATTTAAAAATTGAGTCTCTTCTGAAGAGAATTCAAGGCTCAAGTATAAAAGAAATAATTTTCGCGACCAGCCCGACCACCGAAGGTGATACAACAGCTCTTTACATTAAAGAAATGTTAAAGGGAAAAAACATTAGAATGACCCATCTCGCCCGCGGTATCCCAGTGGGGACCGCTCTGCAGTACGCCGGGAACACAAGCCTTTTGCAGGCTATTCGAAGCAGGGAAGAAATATAATATTTTTCTTGATTTTTCTAAAAACTGTTCTATACTAAACTAGCTTTTTTAAACGCAAGGAGGATTTATGCGTAAGATTTTAATGGCGGTTTTTCTCAGTTTAGGATTATCTGGAGCTTTGTTTGCCGATGATTTTTCGGATATGACAAATCAACTATCACAAGTTATGGGCACTGCTGTTAGTCCTATTTCTATTGAAATGGCAAAGCATATGGGTTTTTACACCGGCTCGGGTAACATCACACCGGTGAATACCGCTGGCTGGTTTAGTCTAAAGTTGGGGGCAGGAATAGGCCTTAATCTGTCTTCTCCTTTTCTTAATTACTGGAATACGAAAACAAATCCTTTTACCAACACCAGTACCAATCCTATGTCCAGCCTTTTCAACGATGCGGGGACTGCCATAGCAATGGTACCTTTTCCATATGACCTGGTCTATGCAAAGTTAGGAATACCGGTCCTGCCCATGGATATAGGGTTTCGCTTTGGAATTATTCCGCCATGGACCTTTAGTGATCCTTCAGGAAGCTCTGTTTCTTTCTTTGGCCTGCATCTGGGCGCGGAGGGAAGATATGTCCTCTGGGAAATACTGGGCGGCTTATTGAAAGTGGATGCACGGCTTTCCATGGACTATAACAATGGTTATGTAAAAGGAAGCTATACTAAAATTGACACTGCTTATGTAAACAGCGTGGTTGTAGGAACCAATACATTAACAATAGGTGTGGACTATGAATGGGGCGGCTTGTCTGTCGGTACAAAGCTTATGGGAGGGCTGAATATTCCGTTTATAGGAGGAATCTATGGGGGATTGGGATTGAATGTGAATTTTGGCGCTGTCACGACAACCCTGACCGGTACTGGTAGGTTTTCTCCTGTTATTGGATCGGAACAAAGTTTCTCATTATCAGGCCCCGCTTCCCAGGGTTATAACTTCCTGGATTTACGGCTAATCGGTGGATTCCAGCTTCTCTTTATCAACGCAGCTGTGGAATATGGCTTATTGAACGGAGACCTGGCAGTGACTATTGTACCGATTTCTCTGGCGTTCTAAAGAAAACATTACTTTTATAAACAAATAGGCGACGATAATTATCGTCGCCTATTTTTCTTTCCTTTCACTCTCTATTTCGCAAAAGAGGGGTACCCAGCAGTTCGCGGGCTAAAGCCCTCGGCTACATTTAAAATTATTAAAACATCTAATTTATCGACATCCGCTAAAACGAAAAAGACATGGCAATTCCAGAATACCCTTGAAAAGGATCGATTTTAAAGCCAAGATAAATCTCTTCATTGTAAAGAGCCCATGCGGTGAGGGGAAAGGCAATCAAGAAAGCGCTGATTTGTCCCCAGGAACGGGAAACACTGAACATCTGATTGTAATATTGATATTGAGTAAGATATTCAGTATTTGTATTGCCGGTAGCTATATACCAATCCATGTAATGAGACGCCTGGTAATGAGAATAAATGTTTACTCCGATCCAGAACACGGTAAGCCCCCATCCCGCGTAAGCCGCCCACCAGTAAATTTTCTTGTTCCATTGAGGAGTACCTTCGTATTCCAGGAGTGAAGTGTCTAATCTATAAACTTGATTGGTATCTTGTAAAGTAAAAGTATGGTAATAGGGAAAATAATTGGTAGAGGAATCTTGAATTTTTAAACGATGTTCTATTTCTAATGTCAAATTAGTTACAGTAAGCGGTGTAGCTCCTAAAAAAATCGAATCGATAAAAACATTGGCATTGGTAGGCGTCGAGTTTACTTCGATTGTCCCTCCATCCAGAAGTTTGCTGATTTTCTTTCTGATAAAATTGGTTTTATTCTCTAAAATAATGCCCTCCGCCGCTAACTGATGGTAGCCCTGCTTGTAGAAAGAGACCTGATGTTTTCCGGCAGTTACTGCCGGGTAATAAAGCGGGCTTTTGCCGATAAACATCCCATCCAGATAAATATTGGCCTCAGCTGGTTCTGTGGCAATAATAATATCCCCATTTGGTTTTTCAAGCGAAAAAATCCTTATCGTTTTCAATGTCCTGAATAAGCCATCCGGGGTTTTATCTTCACGGGCAATAATAGTTAAATTTGTTTCCACTTCATTAGTAACGAACCTCTTTAGATGAATTTTTATTTCCAAATCATTGGGGCCTTTATTTTTTTGCGAAATCTTATATTCCCCGGAGAGATAAATTGAAAATCTTTCTGTATTCGTAAGGGTAGAGATATTTGTCTTTTCATTTGTGACAATAAAAGGCATAAAAGCGATTGAATTGGTTAATTCCGGAAATTCCTGGGTAATTAAATTCAAAAGAAGTTCTTTGGTGAGTTTCTTTTCGTTTGTAATATATGTGTTTGAAAAAACATCGTTTGTTTGAATCTGGACGATAGTGTTTGGAACAAAGGTGAGATTCCACACATTTTTTTTCTTGCCGCTTTTTGGATCGCTTGCCTCAATAAGATTTGAATTTGTTGTCTGGGTTTCCAGGTAGTTTGTGGCTATTAATTTTGTATACTGGGTAATAGTTGTTGCCATATTAGTCGTATAATTTGAAAAAATCGAATTGGAAGCAGTGATCAGATTTGATAGTGATTCTGGAATTACAATATCAAAGGCCTCCAATGAAGCTGAAATACTTTCATTTTCAAGAGGCTTTAAATAGCTCATGATCACTTCCGGAATAGCCTGCGAAAGATAATCCACATCCGCGTTTTGAGAAACGTTCTCAAATTTATAAATGTGGAAAGTAATATTATTTTTAAACAAACCCAGAATTGAACTTTTTACATTGTCGCGCAACTTCATATCTTCTTCTTTTACGATCTTGTTTGAACAGGAAATAAAAGATAAAAAACACAATAGGACAATTACTCTTTTCAAAAAAGCCTCCAGGGGCAATCTGATTTTAAGGTGTTTTATTATAAAGCAGGAGGCTTTTTCTGTCAAAAGGAACAATTACCCGATAATGTCCAATAGCTCGTATATTTTAATTGGCGAAGAATACCCTTTTACCCTAATAGAATCAAGTTCCCTGACTATAACAGAATCTTTTGCTTTTTCATAAGTAAACTCGCTGATAATGATGTTTGTTTTATAAGTTTTATTTTCATCCTGAAGATCCTCCGCTAATGTTGATGTTTCTCCAATTGCGGTGTAATTTTTCTTTTTTTCCGAGCCGATATTTCCAACCGTGATACAGCCGCTGTTTAAACCAATACCGATGTTGATAGGTTTGCGGCCTTGCTGTGCCTGCTCTTCGTTGAATTTCTTCAAAGCTTCCATCATTTTTACAGCGGCCCTGCAGCCGTTCAAGGCATGGTTGGGAAGCTCTATTGGAGTTCCCCAGAAAGCCACAACCGCGTCGCCGATGTATTTATCCAGAGTGCCTTTCGTTTCCATAACAATATCGGTCATTCGCGAAAGATAAATGTTGAGAAAGCTAATCAGTTCCTTCGGCGACATTCCTTCCGAAAGCGTTGTGAAACTACGAATATCCGAAAAGAGAATAGTGGCGTCTTTGTCCAGTCCACCTAATTGCAGCATATCCGGATTTTGAATGAGAATATTAACTAAATCCGGGTTTACGTATTTGGAAAAAGTGCTTTTGATAAAGCGCTTTTCCTTTTCTTCCGTCAGAATAATGTATATTTCTCCCACGACAAGAACGAGAATCGAAATAATCATAGGTATAAGCGTAATGATTTGAATATTAAACTGAAAAAGCCCAAAACCCAGCGCGAGAGGAATCGCGATAGAAAAAGCAAAGGCTGCAATTGTCGTCCGGATGCCTTTAAACAATAAAAAGGCAATCAAAAGGGTAAATAAAAGAATATAAAGGGCATTCAGCCACACCGGCAGCGAAATAATAAAATCCCGGTTCACAATAGTTCCGATCGCATAGGCCAGATGCTCAGTACTGTTCATCTGGCCCAGGGGTGATGGCCAGCTATTGACAGTACTGCCTTGAATATTGTAGCCAACCAGAACAACAGCGTTTCTGGGGAGGCCGGTTTTATCAATATTGTCTTTTGAAAAATACTTCGCGGAAATACCCCTTAAATAACCTGAGTTTGCTTCCCCTTTATAGTTTATAGACAGCCTATAGAATTCATCTGTAGGAATAGTAAAATCATTTTTAACCAAAATTCCATCCTTTTGTAGTTGGATGTCCTTAAAATCCGCTTTCAGCAGTTTCAGAGCTATGGCCAGAGCGGCAGAAGGGTAATAAACTTCTTTAATCTTAATCGAATCGCCTGTTTTGACTTTATAATAAGTCTTCATCACCATCGGGCATTTTCTATAAATATCGTCTTCTTCATCCACATTAATGGTTCCCATAATTTTTGCGGATTCCGCCAATTCAGGAATAGGAGAAACAATTTTCGCGTATGCCTTGACCGGCAAGTTTTTGTCTATCTTTAATTCAAACTTTTTTAATGACTTTGCTTGCGGAGAGTCGTAATCCTGCGTTTCTTTGCTGTTGTTAATGGAGCTTTTATCGTAAAAATCCTCCAGCATCATGTTTTCACCGGCATTGCCTTTGTAGTTTTTTAAGGCCTCTTGAAAAGCTTTGTCGCTTTCAGGTTTCGCGGAAGGCTCATTGAAAAAGATGTCAAAAAACACCATCCGGGGAATGGATTCTTCGTCCTGCGTATTGTAATACTGAAGCATATCCGCCCATACCGCCCGGTCAATAACAAGATTGCCATAATACTGCACCGCGGCGTCATCTACTGAAGCAACGACAATCTTTTTATAGATACCGCTTACCGCTTTTGTTTTAATAGTACCAATGACAGCTTCGGCTTTTGTAGCCGCTTTTGATAAGAAACGCCAATTCAAAGATATATTTTCCACATTCCGGAGAAGTGATCGGAGCCCGATTACATCAAACCGCGGAGGGATATTGTAAAAACCCAGGACAATCACTATGAAAAACAAAGAAATAAATAAAATAAAAAGAGATTTGTTATATTTTTTCTTCTGCTTTACCTGCGACATAAATTCCCCTCCTCTTATTTAATGTCCAATAGTTCGTATATTCGCACCGGCTTGTTTTTCCCTTTTACTTTAGTTAAATCAAGCTCTCTGGCGATCACATTGTTTTTGACTAACTCATATGTAAATTCGCTTAAAACAATATTGGTATGAAAAAACTTGTTCAGGCCTTTCAAACGGGATGCCAGATTGACCGCGTCGCCGATAGCCGTATAGTTTTTTTGCTGCTCTGATCCGACATTCCCCACAATAATATTTCCGGTATTGATGCCAATGTTTATTTTAATTGGTTTATAACCCTTTTTTGCCTGTTCGGCATTAAATTCCTGCAGCGCTTCTATCGTTTTTACGCTGGCCTGGCAGGCTTTTAAAGCATGGTCCGGAAGATCGACCGGCGCGCCCCAGAAGGCCATCACACAATCACCGATGTATTTGTCCAGGGTTCCGCTTGTGTTGATGACAATATCCGCCATCTTTGAAAAATAACTGTTTAGATAGCTGATCAGTTCCTTTGCGTCGACATTATCTTTGATGCTTTCCAGGCCCTTTGTCGCCGAAAAGAAGACCGTTACTTCTTTATCTTCACCGCCTAATTGAATGCGTTCCGGGTTTTGAATCAAGATATCGACTAATTTTGGATTGAGGTAGCTGGAAAAGGTAGAATGGATAAATTTCTTCTCTTTTTGTTCTGTCAACAAGACATATATTTGCACGGCTACCAGTATGAGAACACCGGAAAGTAAAGGCAGAAAGGTAACAATCTGGATGTTAAATAGAAACAAAGAGATTCCCAGCGCTAAAGGAATAATGAAAAACAGCGCCGTTGCCACAATCGTCGAACGGGTTCCACGGGACACCATCCAGCCGATCAGCATAGAAATCAAAAATAAATAAAGGATATCAATCCACTCTGGTACTTCCGTAATGAAATTTCTTTTCAGCAGGGTGCCTAATACGTACGCGTTATGCTCGATCCCAAACATTTCCCCCAGTGGAGAAGCCCATTTATCTAAAGCCATTGACTTTGAGTACATTCCGACAAAAACAAAAGCGTTCTTCACTAATTCCGTATGAGCAATATCTTTCAATGGCACAATGCGGACATAGCCGCTCTGGGGGCTTGATTCGTAGTTTATCGAAAGTCTCCATCGATCGTCAACGGGTATAATAAAGTCAGTTTTTTGTCCGTTATAAACCGCGTTTTTAATGGTCACCTGATTTTTCTCAAAAACCAGATTGCTAATATCGGAGTGAAACAGCTTTACAGCCATTGCCAGAACAACTGAAGGATAATAGACATTGGTTATAGTAAAATTGTTGTTATTGGTGAGAAAATAGCTGGCTCTCACAACCATCGGTTTCTTCAAGACCACACCCTGTCCATGGTCAATATTTGCTGATCCAAGAAAGCCCAGAGATTTAGAAATATCGGCCATAACAGGGGCTACGCGCGGAAAATTCATAGTTTTTTTCAGCTTTTGATTTAAATTCAATTCAAAGCGCTTCATTGCTTGTACTCTTTGTGAATCGTAATTCAAAGACTCATTTTCATAGAGAGTTTTTCGGATCTTGCTGTCTTCTGTAATATTTATCTTTGTGCTGAAGACATCCAATATGATATCTTCGCCTACTAAGCTGGAGTAATTACTAAAGGCTTCAATCAATGCTTTGTCACTTTCCGGTCTCTGGCTTGGTTCTGCGAATATGATATCAAAAAAGACCAGAGAGGGCATAGATTCTTTGGGAAGTGAGTTAAAATGATTCAGGAGATCGGCGTAGACTTTTCTGTCCAAAGGATAGCTTACTCCGAAAGAGCGGATAGAAGCATCGTCAACGGCGGCAATCACAAACTGATTATACACGTCTTTTTTGCCGTAATTTGTCAACGCGAGTGGAACGCTGGAGTTTTTTCCCTCTAAAATAGATTTTACTTTAAAGCGAAGATTGATGGAAGAAGTCTCAAATGCCTGAAACTTTTCCTTTATTTTAAAGACAGCGCCTTCATCCATATAATAATAAAAACCAGCGACAAACAGAAATACTAAAAATGAAATAATAAAGACAACAGAGTATTTGCCAAATTTTTTCCAGAATCTGTTTGTTGCCATAGATTCCTCCTGCTATTTTTTTAGCGGCTTAAAGATTAAGCCGGCCAAAGGCGGCAAAGTAATATTGATAGAATAAGGTTTTCCCTGCCAATTTATCTCTTCCGCTTCCACGCCTCCGGTATTGCCGATATTTCCGCCCCCATATTCACTGGAATCTGAGTTCAATATTTCCTGATAAAAACCAAGCTGATTTACTCCCAGCCTGTAATCGCTTCTTGGAACAGGCGTAAAATTGAAGGCGGCAACAATAAAATCCCCGTTTTTAGCTTTTCTCATAAAAGAAAGGACACTGTTGTCCGAATCATAAAAATCGACCCACTCAAAACCATAAGGCTCAAAATCCACTTCATAGAGGGCCGGTTCATTCTTGTAAATCTCATTCAGGCCTTTTACCAGTTTTGAGAGTTTGGCATGCGGTTCATATTGGCAAAGGTGCCAGTCAAGGCTTTTATTTTCACTCCATTCATCCCATTGCCCAAAATCCTGGCCCATAAAAAGAAGCTTTTTTCCTGGATGTGCCCACATATAAGTGTATAAAAGCCGCAAATTTGCAAATTTTTGCCAGTTGTCACCGGGCATTTTGTTAATCATGGAGCCTTTTCCGTGCACCACTTCGTCATGAGAAAAAACCAGAATAAAATTTTCGCTGAAAGCGTATATCATCGAAAACGTAATTGTTCCCTGATGGTATTTCCGGTGAATAGGCTCCTTTTGAAAGTATACCAGCGTGTCGTGCATCCAGCCCATATTCCATTTAAATTCAAAGCCCAAACCACCAACGTAAGTAGGGCGGGAAACACCCCCAAAAGCTGTGGATTCTTCAGCGATAGTCGTAATTCCAGGGTACTTTGAATAGACAATCTGATTCATCTTCTGCATAAAATCAATCGCTTCAAGATTTTCCCTACCGCCATATTGATTCGGGAGCCACTCGCCTTCTTTTCGGCTATAATCGAGATAGAGCATAGAAGCTACGGCGTCTACCCGCAGGCCATCAATATGGTACTGGCCCAGCCAGAAAAGGGCATTGGAAATCAAAAAATTACGGACTTCATTCCTTCCATAATTAAATATTTTTGTTCCCCAGTCCATATGTTCGCCCTTTCGCGGGTCATAATGTTCATAAAGGGAAGTCCCATCAAAGTTTGCCAATCCATGCACGTCTTTTGGAAAATGTCCTGGCACCCAATCCATCAGCACTCCAATGTTATTTTGGTGCATAACATCCACAAAATGCATAAAATCTTCGGGAGTACCAAAACGGCTGCTTGGGGCAAAATACCCGGTAATCTGATAACCCCATGAGCCGTCAAAAGGATGCTCTGATACAGGCATTAGTTGAATGTGAGTGTAGCCCATCTGAATAACGTATTCAGAAAGCTTTGTTGCCAATTCCTGATAGGTTAAAAAACGATTGTTTTCTTCTAAAACCCGCATCCATGAGCCCAGATGAACTTCATAAATGGACATTGGCTTCGCCAGATTTTGACTTTCAGCCCGTTTTTTCATCCATTTTTTATCTTTCCATTTATATTTATTGATATTCCATACAATAGAGCCGGTTTTAGGGCGTAATTCCGCGAAATGAGCATAAGGGTCTGCTTTTTCCAGAATGGTGTTATTTTGGTCCTTAATCGCAAATTTATAAACATCTCCCTCGGAAAGGCCTGGTATAAATATTTCCCAGATACCGGAGCTTCCCAGTACCCGCATTTGATGCCTTCTACTGTCCCAGCCGTTAAAATCACCGAAGACACTGGCGGCTTTCGCGTTCGGAGCCCAGACCGCAAAATGGACTCCTTTTATTCCGTCTATTTCCGTTAAATGCGCACCTAATTTTTCATAGATTTCCTGATGGCTGCCTTCGTTAAAAAGATGCCGGTCAAATTCAGAAATAACCGGAAGAAAAGAATAGGGGTCTTTGTAAATCTGAATAGCTCCATTGTAATATTCCGCTTTTAAACTATAATGAAAACAAGTGTTTTTTTGAGGATGGGTAAATTCAAAAAAGCCATTGTCAAAAATACGGGGCATTTCGTATTGTTCTTTTTTCTCGGTATCTTCATCTAAAATCCACATTTTTTTAGCGGCAGGATTAAAAGCACGAATGACGCCTAATTTTTTCTGATTAGTTTGGACTTCATGAAAGCCCAAAACCTGAAATGGGTCATGGTACTCAAAATCGAATACTTTATTTAAAATGCCTACAGGAGCAGTATGATTCATAATAGTAGTCCCCTCTAACTTTGCTCTTATTTAAATGATAAAAGAAAACTAAAAATTTGCAATAGTAAATTGGTTAAATGAGGATAAATTGAGAGAGAGTTTTTGTATAAAAATTGCTATTTAAGTTTTTTACCGTAAAATATATTTGCTGAATTTTTTGAAAATCCCCCCGGCCTCCTTTTAAAAGGGGGAGGTTTTTCTGTGAGGAATTTTTATGGGAAAAGACGCGCTCCGCAGGCTTTTAAAAAATAAAATGGCGGTTTTTGGTATTGTCGTTATTTTGTTTTTCATTCTCATAGCGCTTTTTGCGGACAGGATTGCTCCTTATGCTTATGAAACCATCGATATGCCCAATCAGAATTTATCGCCTTCCTGGCAGCACCTCTTCGGCACGGATTCGCTGGGCAGAGATGTTTTCTCCAGAGTGATTTATGGGAGCCGGGTTTCTCTTTCAGTTGGTTTTGTGACTGCTTTTGTGGCTCTTTTTATAGGAGTCACTTATGGTTCGATAGCCGGCTTTCTGGGTGGAAAAGTGGACGCGCTGATGATGCGTTTTGTGGACGTGCTTTATGGATTACCTTATATGTTTTTTGTCATTCTGCTGATGGTGATATTCGGAAGAAAATTCTATATGCTTTTTATCGGGATAGGAGCTGTTTCCTGGATGACGCTCGCCAGGATTTCCCGCGGTTTAATCCTATCCTTAAAAAACAATGAGTACATAGAAGCGGCCAGGTCAATTGGTGCTTCAAACTTTCGTTTGATTTTTCGCCACCTTCTGCCAAATGCTTTGGGGCCTATTGTTGTCTACGTAACCCTGACCATCCCTAATATAATGCTGGAAGAGGCTTTTTTATCCTTTATCGGCCTGGGTGTCCAGGCTCCAATGACTTCATGGGGGCTTCTGGCTTCGGAAGGTAAAAACGCCATTACGACTTACCCATGGCTCATTCTTTTTCCCGCTTTAGTTTTGGCCCTTGTGCTGCTCTCTTTGAATTTTCTGGGAGAGGGTTTAAGAGACGCACTGGATCCGTCCATGAAAAATAAAGTATAATATTTGGATGAATGAATGAAAAGTTCTATGAGTGTTCTGCAATCCAGAGGATTTGTGGAAGAATCTCGGATTGTGATAGATGAGTCTATCGACAAGAATTTATTAAAAAAGAAACTCATTTCCGATATACCAACGGATAGAACAAAAGCCGCGATGATGATAAAAAAGTTGAATAGGAAAGAACTAATTCCAGATTTATTAGAAGCCTTAGTAACCGAAAAAAAGCTTTACTCTAAAATCGCGATAGCGGAAGCTTTGATCCATTTTGGTGATGAGGCAGTAGAAAGAATAATTCCCTATTTAGGGCGGATTGGGAATAATCAGCACCATCAATTGCCTTCTCAGCCTTTTGGGAAAGACAACTATCCTTGCCCGAGAGATATTGTTGCAAGGATTCTAGTTCATATGAATGTTATTGTTATTTCCAAGCTTCTGAAACAGTGGGAAAAATTCTCACGGTTTCAGAAGCTTGAGGCTATAGATATTCTGGGTCATGTCTCTTTTTACCATAAGAACAAGGAGGCATTGCCGTTGCTTTTAGAGCTATATGAAAATAACAGAAATGACTCCGTTATGATCTGGAAACTCATTAGAGCCTTTTCAGCCTTTGAAGATGAAAGAGTGATTGTTATTTTAAATAACACCATTACCAGAAAAGAAATAGAACAGCATGTATGTGAAGCAAAAAGAAGTTTGCGTTTAATAAAAAAGAGAAACTAATGTCTGTATCCAAGAAAAGAGAGGGGCTTTATGTCCGATGATAAATTGCTGGAAGTCAAAAACCTTACTACTATCTTTAGACTGGATGAAGGAATTCTCACAGCCGTGAACGGGGTTTCCTTTTCTGTTGGTAAAGAAGAAACCGTCGGTATTGTAGGGGAATCGGGAAGCGGGAAATCGGTTGCAAATTTGAGCGTCCTCGGCCTTATACCAACACCTCCCGGAAAAATCATTGCCGGAGAGATTTTTTTTGAAGGCAAAGAAATATTAAATATCCCTGAAAGTGAGAAGAGAAAAATCCGGGGTAAAAAAATTTCTTTTATTTTTCAAGACCCTATGACGTCTTTGAACCCTTATTTGAGGATTTCCACCCAGCTTACAGAAGGATTGATATACCACAATCGAATTTCTAAAAAAGAAGCCCTTTCAAAGGCAGTGGAAATGCTGAAATGGGTGGGGATATCCGAAGCTGAAAAAAAAGTTTTTTATTATCCTCATCAGTTTTCCGGCGGAATGCGCCAAAGGGTAATGATCGCTATGGCATTATTAAACCGTCCGAAATTGTTGATTGCCGATGAACCGACCACCGCGCTGGACGTTACTATTCAGGCGCAGATTTTGGAGCTTCTAAAGGACCTGAAAAGCAAGATTGGCCTTTCATTGATCCTGATTACACATAACCTGGGCGTGGTAGCCGGGATGGCGGATAGAATATTGGTCATGTACGCCGGGTTTCTTGTAGAAGAAAATATTACAGAAGAGCTTTTCTTAAGGCCCAAACATCCCTATACAAAAGCTTTGCTGAAAGCCATCCCCCGTCTGGATAAAAAAGAGGGGGAAGATTATTATACCATACCAGGATCACCGCCAAATTTGGTGGATCTTCCGGATGCTTGTCCTTTTCATCCGAGATGTGATAGGGCAATGGATGATTGTAGAAAGAAAATGCCTTTGTTAGAAAAAATTGGAGAAACAGGAAGATTTGCATGTTATCATCCAATTGTGTGACCGCAGGCATATAGGCGCGGTTAATTAACCGCGCCTATATGCTAATTTGATAATAAGTTGAGGGAAAGAATAATGCCAAAGTTGTTGGAATGTGTTCATCTAAAAAAATTTTTTCAGTTAGGAAACCATCTTGTTGTGAAGGCATTAGATGGCGTTTCACTTGATTTAAATCAGGGTGAAACCCTTGGTGTTGTAGGGGAATCTGGCTGCGGAAAATCTACTTTAGCCAGAACTTTGATTCGGCTTTATCAGCCGGATGAGGGACAGATTTTCTTTGAGGGAAAAGATATCGCGAAGCTGCAGGAAAGAGATTTAACCGGGGTAAGGCGGAATTTTCAAATGATTTTTCAGGACCCTTATGCTTCTTTAAACCCCAGGATGCCGATTGGAGAAATCATCGCGGAACCCCTGGATGTTTTTAGAGAAAAAAAACTGATCCAAATTTCCAAGAAGGAAATTCAAAAAAGGGCAAAAGAACTTTTGGAATTGGTTGGCCTTTCCTCGCATTTTAGTAGCCGCTATCCGCACGAGTTTTCAGGCGGTCAGAGACAGCGAATTGGTATAGCCAGAAGCCTGGCTTTATCCCCAAAATTATTGATTTGTGATGAACCGGTGTCAGCTCTGGATGTTTCCATTCAATCCCAGATACTAAATCTCCTGGAAAAACTTCAAAAAGAGTTGAATTTAACTTACCTTTTTATTTCCCATGACCTATCTGTGGTCAGGCATATTGCTGACCGAACGGCGGTAATGTATCTGGGAAAAGTAGTAGAAATTGCTCCTTCTAAAATGATTTATGAAAAACCGCTTCATCCTTACTCAAAGGCTCTTTTGTCCGATGTTCCCATTCCTGATCCGCAAAAAGAAAAAAAACGCCAGAGGATTATTTTAAAAGGGGAAGTATCTTCTACTCATAAAAGAGATAAAGGCTGTTGTTTTCAAGACCGCTGCTTTCTGAAAACGGAAATTTGTGAAAGAATTGAGCCTCCTTTAGAAGAGAAAGAGAATGGGCATCTTTCCGCCTGCCATCATTATGAAAAACTTTTGTAAAACGATCTTTTTTCCGATAAATTAGGGAGATGTATTATGTAACCGCGGGCTTTAGCCCGCGTAAATTAATCGCAAGCTAAAGCTTGCGGCTACATAGGAGAGTAAGTTAAAGGCAGTTCTAAGTTGTAAAGGAGTTTCTATGAAGAAATCGATAGTATCGGTTGTTTTCTTATTTCTTATTTTTTCTTCTATTTATTCTACGGATTCTAGTGTCAGCAATTTCCAGGTTGAGCTTCAATTTTTTAAGCAGGTCTACCGGATAAGTGATCCAGTGCCGGTTTTGATCAATATCGTCAATCGTTCCGGTGAGAAAACCTCGTTCAGAGTATCTCCATTGATTCATGAAAGTTTTTTCTTCGAATTGAAGACGCCGAAGAATGAGGATGTTCCAATTGCTGATAATTTTCAGGTTGAGATGAAAGATAATGCTTCTGCGGGAAGTGACTTCAGGGAAATTACATTGGCCGAAAATGAATCTTTCTCCCGGTTTATTGACATTGCCAAATGGTTTGACTTAAAAGAGCCCGGATATTATTATATTAAGGGTATATTTTTTCCCAATCCGGACAACAAGAATGAACAAGCGGAATCTTTTTATTATAAAATTTTGTTAAAACCGCCTTCGTCTGTGGAAAAACAGTTGAATAAAGAGGAAAGCAATAGACAGGTAGAATTGGAAAATGTACAAAAATTCCCTCCTTATGAAGTAATAGGGGATTTTTTTGACGCGAAGATGAAAAAAGATTGGGAAAGGTTTCTTCTTCATATTGATGCGGAGAAGCTCATTTCTTCTTTTGATGAATACAAAGCGGCATATGAAAACGCAAGAAGCGGTAAATACAGACTGGAAGTTTTAGAAGATTTTAAAAGGTATCTGACGGTGCACTGGCAGGACAGGATCATGGCTTATAAAATCACTAAAACCCAGATTGAGGAAAATAAAGCAACGGTGGGCTGTGATGTGGATTACAAAATAGAGACTTTGTCTTATTCTATGAGGTATTTGTTTTATTTATCTCAAAACCACCTCGGCCAGTGGTTGATTTATGATTATACCGCATTAAAAATAAAATAATTTGGATTACTATATGACAATCTATCCGCTCACGGTCTGTTCAAATAATTTGCTGGACGAGTGTTACAAGATCGGGTGCACGGAAAAGGCTTTCTCTTTTTTTCAGAAAAAATTCGATGTTCTTCCTATTAAGATTCATTCCGTAAAATCACCGATGGCTAATATTATTAAACAGGAAATGATTTCCAGCAAGGGGGATGCGGTAGTCCATGCCAGAACGATTTCCTGCAAAATTGATTCTACTGATGTACTGCTTCTGGGAACGCAATCTGTTTATCAGGATTTTTTCAGGAAAATGGAGTACCAGAATTATCCGTCTTTAGTGGTTCTTTCTAAGGATCTCAAAAAATTAATAGAAAATTTCCACAATAAAACCCCTATTCAAACCACCCGGAATAATAGGAAAATTGACTATTCTAAGCCGGTATTGATGGGTATTTTGAATGTAACAGAGAATTCTTTTTATGACGGCGGTAAATACCTCAATTTAGATAATGCTCTGGCTCATTGTGAAAAAATGATTTCGGATGGCGCGAATATTATCGATGTAGGTGGTGAATCTTCAAAGCCGGGCAGTGACCCAATCAGCGTTGAGCAGGAAATGGAGAGAGTGATTCCTTTAATAAAAAGAATTTCTCAGAATTTTGACGTTGTTATTTCTGTAGATACCGTTAAAGCGGAAGTAGCGGAAGAAGCAATGAAAGCAGGCGCTGATGTCATTAACGATATTAGCGCTCTTCAGCATGACCCTAAAGTGAAAGAGATTGCAAAGAATTATCAAGCAATATTAATACTAATGCATAGCAAGGGAACCCCTAAGAACATGCAGGAAAATCCATTCTACGAAGACGTTATCCGGGAATTAATTGAATTTTTTGATGAAAGGGTGAATATGGCGTTGAAAGAAGGTTTATCCATCGAGCAATTAATTATTGATCCGGGGATAGGTTTTGGCAAAAGGCTAGTGGACAATCAAGTGATTTTAAAAAATTTGGCTGCTTTCAAGAAATACGGCATCCCCATTATGGTGGGGGCTTCTAGAAAGTCGATGGTGGGTATGATGCTGGGGAATTCCGATGCTGTGAATGCCGGTATTAAACCGCCGGAAGAGAGATTGTACGGCACACTTGGAGCGCATGCGGCTGCTTTTATGAGGGGAGCGGACATACTCAGAGTCCATGATGTAAAAGAGCATTTTGAATTATTAAAAGCACTTAATTTTATTAAGTAAAATCAAGATTTGTTCGAAAATAGAGTAGGAGTTTAAAGCCAATGCAGGATTATAAAAAACAATTCCAGAGACGTTTTAAAGACCTGGAAAAAGATATCCGCAAGAGTTTAAAATCTCTTCAGAAAATAGATGCGCCTCATTCTGTCGTTTTTTCAAAAAAACAATTATTATTCGGTGGAGCTGTTCTGGGAGCTGTTATCATTATTTTTTCAACCATTTTGATTCTCCATGCTTTCAAGCAAAAAATTTATGATGTGTCTTTTTTGGGTAAAGTAAAAATAGAGGAAGAGTTTAATTCCATGTCAAATATGGACGCGACGGGCGGCAATGAGATAAAGTCTTTTGAGACAAATAGCGCTGAGCTGAAATTTTTCTTTTATAAAATCAAACAGGGAGAATCTGTTTATACCCTTGCGAAAAAACTGGGTGTCAGTATGGATACCTTGATCAGTTTGAATAGTATGGAAAATGCCCACAGTTTAGAGGAAGGGAAAAGAATTATTGTTCCAAATCTTCAAGGAATCTTGTACAACGTTAAAAAAGGCGATAACTTAGAAAGTATCGCTAAAAAGTATAAAATCAATTTAGAAGATGTGCTGGACGCGAATGATTTGCAGGAGAGCGAAATCTCTAAAGCGGAAGTGAATGAAGGAGATATTATTTTTCTTCCGGGAGCGCAATTATCTGATGCTGAAAGAGCGAAAATATTAGGCTATTTGTTTGTAAAGCCTTTGAGAGGCAGATTTACCTCTGGATTTGGTGTAAGAATGGATCCTTTTTACGGAAGCGCTGGTTACCATCCTGGTGTTGATATATCAGCTCCCATAGGTACTACTGTAAAAGCGGCCAAAGAAGGCAGAGTCGTTTATGCTGGATGGTATGGCGGATACGGAAAATGCATTATTATTAAGCATAAATTTGGCTATGAAACAATCTATGGCCACCTTTCAAGTATTGGAGTCAAAAAAGATTATTGGATTTCAGTAGGGCAGTATATCGGCAGAGTAGGAAGCACCGGCCGTTCAACGGGAGCGCATTTGCACTTTGAGGTAAGAAAATTTGGCCGTCCTATCAACCCCCTGCGGTTGGCTGGCCTTGCTAAGGCGCAAAGACGATGGTATTAACTTCCTATGAATCAAATTATTTCGCTTCTTCTGAATCAAGAAAATTACCTATCCGGCCAGGAATTAGCGCGTAAACTCAATTTATCGCGGACCGCGGTCTGGAAGCAAATTCATAAGGCTAAGGAAGCCGGGTGGAAAATTGAATCCTGCCGGAAAAAAGGATATAAGATTATCTCTTCTCCAAAAAATAGAATCATTCACGAAATAGTAGAGTTTTATTTTAAAAACAAACTTCCCTTTGAATTAATTCTACTGGAATCTGCAGATTCTACCAATGAAGCCGCAAAGAGAATGCTTTTAAGCAATAAGGAAGGAAGTTTCCTCGTCACCGCGGAAGAGCAAACCGCGGGTAAAGGAAGATTTCATAGAAAATGGGAAAGCCAGAAGGGAAAAGATTTAACCTTCTCTCTTTGCTTATCTTTAGACAAAAATATTTCTGAATTATATTCATTTACTATGATAGCGGCTTTATCCGTCTATGAGGTTATTGCCTCTTATTTGAACGATCAGTCAGCCCTGTTAAAAATAAAATGGCCCAATGATATTTATTACGACGGGAAAAAATTTTGCGGCATCCTGGCAGAAACTTTTGCCGAAGACAATATTATTCATCATATTATTATCGGGATCGGTATCAATATCAATTCCTCTCCAACTATGGAAACAGCCATTTCTCTCAAATCTATTTTGGGGAAAGAAGCTGACCGAAATCAAATTTTGTCCGAAATTATGAGGAAATTACAGGAAAATCTTTTATCTTATCAGCAGGGCAAGTTTGAGGCTGTCTATAAAAAATGGAAGGCAGCTGTTTTATGGATAGGTAAACCCGTAAAGCTTCTTGTCGGGCAAGAAGCACATTACGGAATTTTAACTGATATTCAGCCTAATGGGGCACTGCTTATTTCTGATTCCGGAAAGGAAAGTGTTTTTTATTCAGGGGATTTGTCGGCAGACTTCCTTTTATAGGCGCGGTTAATTAACCGCGCCTATAAAAGCATTCGAAAATTTTCTAATACTTTATTTTTGTAAAGAATTGATATATAATAAGGGCAGTTTTATAAAACAGAGGAGCCGCAATGAGTCGTATTGAGCGAAGCGATTCTAAAGGTCGAAGCTTGAGAAAGAAAGAAAAATTGCCAAAGAAGCAAAAAATAAAAAGAAAAATTAGATGGACGTATTTTGACAAAAACATGGTGCATTTCTTTTCCAAAAGGCGAAGAAGGGCTTTAACGGCTTTTATGCGTTTTATGACCCAGGTAGGCGATGGCTTGGTCTGGTTTCTTTTATGTGTTGTTTTCATAGCTATTAATTTAAACGCGGGGATGGCGCTTACTTTTGCTTCACTGATCCAGATTCTTTTCCAGAAAATTATTAAACATATTTTTGTTCGTCAAAGGCCTTATGTCCGTTTTGAAGAAATTTCGCACGAAATGTCTCCGCCGGACCGGTTTTCCTTCCCTTCCGGGCACACAGCAGGCGCTTTTGTTATCGCTTTTGTTTTTTACTATTTTTATCCGTTTTTATTTATTCCCATGCTGATTATAGCCAGTGTGATCGGTTTTTCCAGGATTTATCTTGGTCTGCATTACCCTACCGATGTCCTGGCAGGCGTCATTCTTGGTTTTCTCAGCGCTCGTTTGGGGATTTATCTAGCTCTATTGCTAGATTATGCCTTTAAGTTTTAGGTAAAAGGTTTCTTATGATTGACTATGGGGCCTTGAAGAAAATTTCTCAGCAAAGTTCTGATTTTACAGAAACTCGTGACGGCCTTTATACTATAAAAATAAAGGGGCAATATCTCCATAGTTTTTATTCTCCCTCTAGCGAAGCAAAGAGGCTGTTAGAAGGCATCTTAGGCTTAGACAAAGAAAATACTCTGGTCATCCTCCTGGGGATTGGGCTGGGGTATCATCTGGAAATCCTGGAAAAAGCAGGCTTTCAAAATATTATTATTATTGAACGAAACCCTTATGTTTTTAAGCTTTTTCAGCAGGTTTATCAAATATCTCCAGGCCATTTCTTGATTTCCTTGGATGAAAATCCAGAAAAATTAGACAGTATTTTTTCGCTTCTGGAAATACAGAAAATAAGCCGCATCAAGACAGTTGTTTTCAGAGGAAGCTATCAAAAAGAAATTTATCAACCCTTTGAAGAAAGAGTTGAACGGCTTCTGAAGGTAAAATTAGGGGATTTTACGACACGGTTGAAGTTTGAAGAATTGTGGTTTATCAATATTATTAAAAATATCTCCAATTTAAAGAAAAGTTTTTTGATTCATGAGCTTTTTAATAAAAAAATGAATGCGCCAATGTTGATCGTCTCTGCCGGCCCTTCTTTAAAAAATTCACTGAATGAACTGAAAAAATTCCAGGAAAATTTTATTATTGTGGCGGTTGACACTGCTCTATTGGCCCTTTATGAGGCCGGTATAAAACCTGATTTTGTGTATTCGCTTGACTCTCAAGTGCACAATCTCCAGGATTTATCTATGATTGATAAAAAATATCTTTCTGATATCAGTTTGATTTATGATATGGTGGTGCATCCCAGTTTACCCTCTTACTTTGGTGAAAAAAACTTTGCGGCCAATACCGCTCACCTCGATTTTGATTATTATGGCAATCCTTTTTTAATAAAAAACGAGCTCGTAAATTGGATTGAAAATAGAGGCGGTTTTAGAATTGGCGATATTGAGACAGGAGGGTCTGTTTCTACATCCGCTTTTCATTTTGCTTATCTCGCGGGGGCTAAAGCCATTATTCTTCTGGGCCAGGACCTGGCTTACTCGTTTAAAACCTCTCATTCTTCTTCAACTTCCCACTTTTACCGCTTATTAGCGAAAAACAACCGGCTTTGTCCGCTGGAATCTACTTTTATGAATATTTTGCTTGCCCGCAAGCATTTTCCAACCAAAAATATTGGAGACAATGGCGAAGTGATCACAGATTTTATTCTCAATAACTTTAGAGGATGGTTTGAAGAGTCAGCAAAAAGCATAAAAAGAATGCAGCCGGATTTTTCTTTGCTGAACGCTACCCAGTCTGGCGCTAAAATCAAATTTTTTGAGGAAAAACCGCTTGAAGAAATTGCCTGGCAATTCCCAGAAAAACTAAATAAGAAAAAACTATTTGACTTACATTTGATAGATTTTAATAAAATCGATAAAATTATGCATCAGGTTTCCGGATTGCAGGAATTTATTAAAAGCATTGAGATAAAGCCGGATTTGTTTCAGAAGATCGCTTCTTCTGAATGGGCTTTTTTAAACCGTTATTTTATGCGGGAAAGTGTTTTGTTTGATAAATACGAAAACTTTGAAAAAGCCGCGGTAGAAAGGAAAATATTCCGGCTTCTAAAAAACCTGGAAGGAATTGTTTATGGCTGAAGAAAGAATAATGGATGAGATTGAAGAGAATATTTTTATTATTTACGGCCAAAAGCCGAACTCCCATTCTTATTTGATCAAGGGGCTCTATAAAAATGTTTTGATCGATCCTGGCACAAAAGCAAATTTTACCCGGCTAGTCCAGGCTGTAGGAAGCGTAGGTCTGAAAGTAAGCGACATTCAGATGGTGATCTGCACTCACGAGCATTATGACCACATTGGTGGGATTGGTTTTTTTTATGAGACAGCCATCATTGCCGCGGACCGTTTCGCGGCTACTAAGATCGAACTGGAAGATGAATATGTGATTCATGCGGCAGTGCATGGAGAAGAAAGTATCAAAACAAAAATAAATATATGGCTGGAAAATCGAATGCTTTTTGATTTTGGGAATTACAAACTCAAAGTCCTTCATACACCAGGGCACACTTCCGGCTGTATTTGTCTATATGAACCATTTAAGAGATTTATGTTTACCGGAGACACCCTTTTTGCCAACGGCGTTATTTCAAAAATTTCGGATTCCGGAAGCTTTGGGGATTATATCAATTCATTAGAAAGGCTGGCGACCTACCGTACGAGAAGAATGTTTCCCGGACATGGTGTTATCTGTGAAAACCCGGAAGAATCATTGATAGTGTCTATAAAAAACGCGAAAGAAAAACTAAAATCTTACACCGAAGGGCTGAGAAAAAATAAGGGGTAGCTGTTCAGCCGCCTCATCCCCCCGACCCCCTTCTCCATTGTGACGGAGAAGGGGGAGAAATGTAAACGGAGTGGAAAATGGAGAAAATAAAACCGCTTATTTGTTTCTGTATTTTTGTTTTTTTGGTAAAGGCAGCCCTTTTTTCTTCTGCATTAGACATTCCGGAACTTGAGAAATTAGCGGTTCAATATCAAGACTCAAGGATGTTTTATAATCTAGGAGTAAGCTACGCTAATACTAACAATGTGGGCAGGGCTGTTTTAAATTTGAAGAGGGCTTATCTGTTAAATAATAACGACAAAACCGCTTTCAATATTTTAAATGATCTTCGAAGTTCTATCGGCGTTCCTCCTTATTGGTTTGAGGTTTCCCCGCTGGAAAAAGCGGCTTTGCTGCCGTTTACTTTTTTCAGTTTAAATGGAGGATTTTTACTCGGATTTCTTTTCCTCCTCTGGGGAAGTTTTGGTCTTTCTGTGGTTTTATCGAGGATTTTACCTGTTAATTTCCAAAAACACAAAGATATTATACTAAAAACTTCGATATTTTTGTTTATTTTTGGTATTTTGTATTTATTTTTTTCCATTCTTCGATATCAGAGCACTTTTGATAAAAAGAACGCAGTTGTCATAAAAAACGAGGCCCTTTTTGAAACGCCGGGTGGAAAGGCTAGAAAACTGAAAGATCTGCCGGCTGGAATGGAATGTGCCATTCGCGAAGAAAGTAGCGGGTTTTACTTAATTCGAACCATTCAGGGACAGGAAGGATGGGTGGAAAAAAATGGGGTGGAAAAATTGTGGAATGGATTCGAGGGAGATTAAATGCAGGCTAATTTATTAGAATTCCTGAAATCAATGAAGATGGAAGACAATTTACTGATTCCTTTTCTGGGTCTGATTTTATTGTTCTTATCGACTTTTATTTTTTTTATTGTCCGTTCTTTGTTTTTCCAGGAATCTTTAGAACGGAAAATTTACAAGAAGGCACATCATAAAGAATATTCCGAAGTGATCCGGCTGGCAAATGATTTTCTGGAGAACAATCAAAAGCAGAAAAAATCCAATAGCCTTTTGATTTTGTATTATCTGGGAATGGCGTATGAAGCTACCAGTTCATTTTCCAATGCCCTCAAATGCTATCTGGACGCGGGAATGCTGGCGGTAAAAAGCAAAAAGCTTTATCACTCGATACTGCTTCATACGGCAAAATCATATAACGAAATCGGCAAATCAAAAGAAGCACTGGCTTATTATTTGATGCTTTTGGAGCAGGATAGTTCTAATATTGAGGCCCTTTACGATCTGGCGAAATTCCATTATCAAAATAAAAACGGTAAGAAAGCCCGGGGTTATCTGGAAAAGCTTTTAAAAAAGCGTCCGGGGCTATTGGACGCGAGGTTGATTTACGGTAAGATATTTCTAGAAAGCGGGGCCTATTCCTCTGCCTTAAAGCAATTTGAGCTCTTGAAGAAGTATGACAGGGATAATTTTGAGGTTCATTACTATCGGGCAAAAACATTGGAAAATTTGAAGCGGTACTCAGACGCGGTAAAGAATTATCAATGGATTTTATCGCAGGATTGGGCTCCGTCTGATCAAATCGATATTCAAAAAGCACAGGAAGAATGTAAAATTTCGGTCATTAATCTTTACATTAAGGTCAAAGATTATCAAAACGGCATTCGTTTTGTTTCCGAGTACCTGGGAAAACCCGGCAATGATGAGACAAAAATAGAGCTGATTTATCTTTACGCGAATCTTCTCTGGAATAGCGGCGAGGAATATCAGGCTTTGAAGAATTTTGAGCGGATTTACAAGATAAAATCGGATTACAAAGATGTTTCCATTATCTATGAGCGCTATAAGAAAATATTGCCCCAAAATTACTTAGCGCGCTATTTTACAAGCGATGAGGAAAGTGAGAGGAACAATTTTGACGGCGTCTGCAGGAGAATCCTGGGAAAACATCAATTCAATCTCTTATACAAACATTCTGACTTTTATATCTACTCAAAAGGGGTTTTTTATATCATTTTTTATCGCCACATAGAACCGATCGCGTTCAGCAAGCTCACTGATATAGAAGTGATTTTGAATAGCTATAAAGTAAAGTCGCAAAACGCTGAAATTTATTCACTTTCCGGTGTGCGGGAAGACGCTGTAACCCATTTTCTCCTGAAAAACGCCCGCTTGATAGAAGGGGAAGAATTTATTATGACTTTGAAAAAGCTTTATCTTAGGGAAGGGCAGGTGTGAACTATGGTTGAAATAGCTCAGCTCGGAATAATTGGAAACTGCCGAAGCGCGGCACTAATTTCAAAAGAAGGGTCAATAGTCTGGGCCTGTATGCCTGACTTTGACTCACCATCAATATTTGCTAGAATATTAGACGAAGAAGCGGGAGGGGAATTTTGCTTTGTGCCGGATGAAGGAACGGCTGTTTCTCAGTCTTATGTTGACCGGACAAATATCCTTCGCACGCTTTTCGAAGGGCATTCCGGCAGTTTTGAAGTGCTGGACTTTATGCCGCTTTACCATATCGATGAACAATCCTACTACAACGCGCCGGAAATCTACAGGCTGATTCATATCCTTCACGGCAATCCAGTGATTAAAGTCCGGTACCAGCCGAAGCTCAATTATAATCAAAACCCCACCCAATCTTTTATCTATAATGAAACCATAAAAAGCAATACTGTAAAAGGTGAATACCATTCCGTTTATCTTTATTCCAGCTTGCCTTTAGAAGACATTATGAACGAGCGCCCGATAACATTGACTCAAAACGTCTTTTTCTTGGTTAGTTATCACCAAAAACTCATTTCAATCGATCTCGAGAGGGTAGAGCTGGAATTTGAGAGAACAAAGGTTTACTGGATGAATTGGGTAAACCGCACGGCGGTTTACCCGCTTTATCAGAAAGAAATAATTCGAAGCGCGCTGGCATTAAAGCTTCTGACTTATCAGAAAACCGGAGCGGTAATAGCCGCGGTTACCACTTCTTTACCCGAAAGCATTGGGGAAAACCGGAACTGGGATTACCGTTATTGCTGGCTGCGGGACGCTTCTATGATCATCCAGACCCTCACTAAAATTCATCACCGGAATACGGCGCGGGATTTTCTCCGCTTTCTACTGAATACCCTCATTGACAAAGCTGAAACTCTCCAAATTCTCTACAGCGTCCGGGGAGAGAAAGAATTGACGGAAAGAAAATTGCCCCATTTAAAGGGCTATAAAAATTCTCATCCGGTGCGTGTCGGTAATGCCGCTTATGTCCAGAAGCAGAATGATATTTACGGGGTATTGATGGACCTGATTTACCTCTGTTTTTGCCAATTTCCAGGCCACCTGAATGAAGCGGAAGAACTCTGGACTACCGTCCGGTTTATTATGAAAACAGTTGAGGACAACTGGTATAAGCCGGATAGAAGTATCTGGGAAATCCGCAAAGAGCATAAACATTTTGTTTTCTCAAAGGTTTTGTCCTGGATGGCCGCCGATCGTGGTGTAATGATCGCCGAAATGTTCAACCGCGAAGATTATATTACACCATGGTCAGAGCTGAGGGACAGCATTCGGAGGGACATTGAGTTAAAAGGATGGAATCCCGAAAAGCAGGCCTTCACGCAAACTTACGACAGCGCCGAGCTGGATGCTTCCGTACTTTTGATGGAGAAAGTCGGCTTTTGCAATGCCAGCGATCCCCGATACATCAGCACGGTACGAACTATTTACCAAGAATTATCTAGAAATGGTTTGATGTACCGCTATAAAAATAGAGATGATTTTGGGAAGCCACAGTCGGCTTTTATTATCTGCACATTTTGGATGATTGAGAGCCTTTATAAAATTGGGGAGAAAGGAACCGCGGTGAAATTGTTTGATGATCTGCTTAAATCGGCAAACCATCTGGGTCTTTTTAGCGAAGATATGGATTTCGAGACCCATGAACTGCTGGGAAACTTTCCTCAGGGGTATTCACATCTTGAATTAATCAATACGGCAATTCTCCTGAACGGGGACGGGGAAGAAAAAAGTCCATTCCGTCCTATCCAGCCCTGACAAATTGCTTTAGCTTCTCTTAAAATATTCGAATATTTTCTGAAATAAACCTTTTCTGTAGCCGGACATTTTTTCTATAATTTCTAGAAACTCATCGGTTGATTCCAGATAATAATGGGCAAATGACTTCTGCCTGCCTATTTTGATAGTATAGGCTTCCTCTGGAAGCGCTTGAAACAGGAGTTCGTCGGTGTGATCATCCCCGGCGGCCAGTATGAATCCGTAATCCTGTCCGGACAGGAGCTGCCTGGCCGCTTCGCCTTTATTGACTCCGGAGCATTTTATTTCTACCACCTTATTTCCCATCAAAACTTCAATATCGTTGCGGGCTGTAAATTGTACCATGTCATCGACAAATTCCTTAACCCGCAGGCCGGCAAGGGAATAATCCGAATTCCGAAAATGCCAGACAACACTGTATTCCTTTTCTTCAATGGTCGAGTAGGGCAGTCTGTCTTTGTAGTTTTCTAATATCTGAATAATTCTGGGTTTCCAATCGTTTTTGAGTTCCCGGCTGAGTTTCCATTCTTTTTTTGGTTTCTTGATCCAGACTCCATGTTCCGCTACTAAAGTAATCGGGTACCTGTCGTACCAATTTTCCAGTTCTTTTTTATTTCTCCCGCTGATAATAACAATGTCGACTCCTGACTGTTCTGACAGTAGCCGAATAATCTCAAGCAATTTCTTCCCTGGAACCGCGCCCGATGGTTTATCAGCAAAAGGCACAAGCGTACCGTCATAATCCAGAAATAAAATTTTTCTATCGGTCTTATTGTATTGGTCAAAAAGTTTTTCCAATTCGTTCTCTTCCAAACGCAAAGTTCCATACTTCTTTTGTTCTTCCTTCGTTTTTGCCAGTTCCTCGAAAAAATCAGAAGCCCATTTTTTAACATCATGCTTTTTCAACCGCTCCTGCATAGCCGTAACGCGCCTGGCCTGTTCTTCAAGCGGCATTTCCAGAGCGATTTTGATCGCTTCCGTTATTTCTTCCCGGTTGTTTGGATTAATAATCAAAGCTTCTCCAAGTTCCATGGCGGCTCCAGCCATCTCGCTTAGAATTAGAACTCCTTTTTTTTCTTTCTGCGCCGCGACATACTCTTTTGCTACCAGATTCATCCCATCCCTCAGGGGGGTTACCAGTCCGGCGTCGCTGATGTTATAAAGGGCCACCAGCTGCTCAAAAGGAATGGCCCTGTATTGATAAATAACAGGTGTCCAGTGAATATTCCCATAATCCCCGTTGATTTTTCCGATAAGTTGATTAATAATGTCCTTTTCCTTTTGATAGTGTTCCACTCCAATTCTCGAAGGCACCACAATCATAATCAAAGAAACTTTCTGATGCCAGGCCGGATTGTTTTTTAAAAACAGCTCATAACCTTCCAGCCGCTTTAATATTCCCTTGGTATAGTCCTGGCGGTCAACGGAAAAAATGATTTTCAGATTTTGAAGCCCTTTTTTTAACAAAGCCTTTTCCCGGTTTACTGAAGCAAGATTGGCGGCTTTGTAATACTTATCAAAGTCAATTCCCATTGGAAAAGTGTCGGCTTTTGTCAATTTGTGCTCTAAAGCGAGCATTCCCATGTTATGATTAAACCCTAATATACGGAGGACACAACGTAGAAAATACTGCGTATAATCGTAGGTGTGAAAACCAATCAGATCGGCGTCTAAAAGTCCCTGCAGAATCTCCTTCCCCCATTTTCTTGGAAGCAGTCGGAACATTTCATGGGAAGGAAAGGGTATGTGCAAAAAAAAGCCGATAGAAACATCCGGCTGTTTTTCCCGGATCAATTGAGGGACTAGCATGAGATGATAATCCTGTATCCAGAGAACATCATCCGGCTGGATTATCTTTAAAACAGCTTCCGCGAAAATGGCATTGACCTCTTTGTAATTTTCCCACATTTTCTCATCATAGACCGTCAAATAAGGAAAATAATGAAATAGCGGCCAGATTGTTTTATTGCAGAAGCCATTGTAAAACAGGTCCATGGTTTTTTCTTCGACAAAAACAGGCAGAGAATGATAATTTTTACACAATTCTTCTTCCACCGCTTGCCGGTCGTTGTAGTTTGACCCTCCCGGCCAGCCAATCCAGAGATAATTTTTGTCTTTTAAAGTGGCCAGATAAGCGCTTATACCGGTAACCAGGCCTCCGCTGCTGGATTTGACAATTACCGAGTTGTTTTCTTCTGTAACAGTTGCCTGAAGGCGGTTGGATAATATCAGCAAACGCAAGATTTTCTCCTTACTTAAGCAACATTTGTAATAAATAAGTCCCCGCACCGGCAAAATAACCAATAAGGGCCAGCCAGCCGATCTTTTTAAAATACTCAAAAAAACCTATTTTTTCCAGGCCCATCGCCGCTACGCCCGCCGCCGAACCAATGATCAAAATACTGCCGCCCGTTCCAGCGCTGTAGGCCAGAAGTTCCCAGAAAGAATGGTCTGTCGGCAATACGCTGAGAGGGTACATTCCTATTGCCGCGGCGACTAATGGAACGTTATCCACTATGGCGGACAAGATTCCAATAGCTATAGCCGTAACATTTATGTTTCCGATCAAGCGGTTCATAGAATCGGCTAAACTGCCCAATATTCCAGCAGTCTGAAGGGAAGAAACCGCCAGCAATATGCCGAGAAAAAACAATATGGTTGTCATATCCATTTTTCTGAGCGCTGATAATACGGAAAGCTTGTATCTATCCTCCGCGGCTTTCTTTTTGTGCATCAATTCGGTTATGACCCACAAAACACCTAGCGCTAAAAGCATTCCCATAAAAGGCGGTAAATGAGTAACCGATTTAAAAACAGGTATGGAGATCAATAAAAACACCCCGGAAAATAAGATCGCTTTGTTCTCAAACATTAAAGGAGCCAATTCTTTTTTTTCCTTTTCCTTTGATGGTTTGTCTTCGTTTTTTCCAATCATAAATGTAAAAAAAACAAGAGGCACTAGCAAATTCATGAGACTCGGCAAAATTACGGATCGAATAATATTCCAGCTCGTAATTCGATGCGCGGTCCAGAGCATCGTGGTTGTCACATCCCCAATCGGCGACCAGGCTCCGCCGGCATTAGCGGCAATCACAACGACTCCAATAAACAAGAAACGTTCTTTAGATTCTGTTACCAGCTTTCTGACCAGCATTACCATAATGATGGCAGTCGTGAGATTATCTAAAATTGAGGATAAGAAAAAAGTAATAAATGACACAATCCATAAAAGTTTTTGCTGAGACTGTCTTGCATTTTTGCCCCCGATCAGGTTCGTGATGACGGCAAATCCGTTATGGGCTTCTATCAGTTCCACTATTGTCATCGCCCCCAGGAGAAAAAACAAAATAGCGGCTATATCTCCGGTATGCGCCATTAATTGTTCTAAGATTCCGCCTTTCTCAGCCGTGCCTGAAATCAAAATCGACCAGCACAAAACACCGGTAATTATAGCCGACGCGGCTTTGTCCAATTTCAAAAACCGGTCAAAAATAATACAGCAATATCCAATGACAAAAACTAGAATCATAAAAGCGCTCATATTTCCCCCTAAAATTACTTATAACTTTTTTTATCTTGTAGCGATTAAAAAAGTTATATATCCGATGTACATCAAGACCATAATTACGCCCTGCCATCTTTCAATTGTATGTTTTCTTCCTATAAACATCGCTATAAATAAAATAACTGTCGCAAAAATCGTCATGAATACATCTGTATTTGAGCTGGAGTTGAACGGTAAAGGACGGATGAGCGCGCTGATACCAAGAACCCAGAATATATTGAAAACGTTTGAACCAACTACATTGCCGATAGCGATATCCGATTGTTTTTTATACGCGGCGACAGCCGAAGTCGCTAATTCCGGAAGAGAAGTACCGATTGCTACTACTGTTAAAGCGATTAAAGATTGGCTTATTTTAAAGCTTTCCGCTATTTTTATAGCACCATCAACTATCCAGTTTCCCCCGATAATTAAACCTACGATACCAAAAATAACAAAACATATCGATTGAATCATTCCAAAAGATTTTGTTTTTTCTTCTTCAATATTTTCTTCGGAAGATTTTGATATACCAAAAGTGTAATAAAGGAAAACAATCAAAAACGACAGAAAAACTAAACCATCAATTCTGCCGATTCCGTTAAACAACGAGCCTTCAAATATTTTATCATTAGCCATAATGCCCAGAAGCGCTATGGCTAAAAGGCTGAAAGGAATTTCCTTCATAACGGTGTTTTTTTTAGCGGTAATCGGGTAAATGATAGAGGCTACACCCAATATTAATAGTATATTAGCGATATTGCTCCCCAGTATATTTCCAATCGCGATTTCCGTGTCGCCTTTCGCGCTGGCAAAAATATTAATAAAAAATTCCGGAGCGGATGTTCCAAAAGATACTATCGTTAAACCGATGACAATATTTGAAATCTTCAGCTTTTTCGCGATGGATACAGATCCGTCCACTAAGAAATCAGCGCCTTTTATGAGAACAATAAAGCCGGCGATAAACAGAATATAAGTCAGCATATAAATAACCCCTCAAAAGCTAATAAAAATCCACCCTGTAATTTACGCCAACTAAAAGAAGGGTGTTGCCGCCTTTAAAATCGGCGACTCCGTTTATGGTTTGGAAAGACTCTGAAAAGGATGAGTAATAAAAATCCAATTTTATGCCCCAATTTCCCTGAAAATAATAATCCAGTCCTAGATTAACAATCGGAATAGCGATCGATCTATGAGGCTCCGCGATATCATTACCTATAAGCATTTCGCTATTTAGAAAATTCATAGCGAAAGAGGCTTTAAGAGAAAACTCCGGGCTGAAGTCATATTTTACAAAGGCCATAGGCGCTAAAAACGCGGGCGTAATTTGATAGGCAACGTAATTGTTTCCGGGATAAGACCTGATCGTAACCAGCGAAAATGTAGCTGCAAGCCCCGCGCCCGCTGTAATATTCCAGAGCCTGTATCCGGCAAAAATAGCGCTCAAATTGTTTTTCCAGTTGTCCAGCGACAACTCATTATTCACGAGCAAGGGCATAAAACTGCTGAAACCAAAGTAAACGCTTCCCAGCCTTATTTCCAGCCCCATGAAAGGAAGCCAGGTAAAGTGATCGTTAAAACTGCTGTTTATTCCCAGCGTAGTGACAAAAGAACGGTTTAGTTTGATGTCATCAGAAACCAATTCCACTCTTTTTCTATATTTTACAAGAGTTTCTTCATCCATCGGTTTGACTGCCTTTGTCACATCCTGCCTCAAGTTTTCAATAATAACATCCAGAGTGTCAAATATGTCCTGGCCCGCGTTTCCGGAGTAGCTATTCTCAAACTTTAAGAGCCTCTGGAGGACATCGTAAACGCTTACATAAATGTAGATTTTATCGCCGATCACAGCATAACTTCCATTGACAACAATATCGTAACCATTGGTGTAAGCGTCATTAAAAACACCGCGCATAGACGTTTTTTCCGCGTTTTTTATATTTACATCCAGATAATCTACTTTTGACAGAAATGTTTTAATGGAATTCTGGATCACCAGTGTTAAATTGGCCTCTCTGCCTTTTTCTGTTTTATTCACAAACGGATATACCGCCATTTTCCAATGATTGGTGGGTTGTGTGTTTCCATAACTAATTTGAACAAATAAAAATAATACAAATAGTGAAAGCATTATCTTTTTCATTATTTTCCTCCCAGAGTAAACTTATAAGAAATGCCGCCTGAGAGAGAACTGTTGACCACCAATGGAGGCATCCCGCCTGAATCAGGGATCAATATCAGCCAGATGTTATATTGAAAACCAGCCCATAAGACAGGAGTTATTCCTATATTAAACCGGAGAAATCCGCCTGTCAGATTAAACTTTCCGCTATACTCATAGGGCCAGTTTTGATTTTCCGCGACTGAAGGCGGCAGAGAATAATCAATGCGGTTTATTTCTGAAAGGGGAGTGAAATAACCCCCTAAGGCAAGCTGGTATCGGTCTGTTACATTTACCATCATAACCGGAGAAAAATAAAAACAGTGAAAACTCAAAATATTGTCTTCAGTATCCGCTGTCCGGTAACCGATACGGGCAGTCAGAGTCAAAAGCCCATTAAAAGCATTGATTTCCGGGCCGCCGTAAACAGCATATTCAGCGATTCCCAGAAAAGAAGCGCTTGCGCCAAAATTAAAACCAAGCCACTTGTAGCGGAAAGCGGAGTCAAGATAAAGGCCTATTTCATTGGAATACATTTCTGCTATGGGAATCGAGT
Source organism: Brevinematales bacterium (assembly GCA_020052515.1). Taxonomy (GTDB): domain Bacteria; phylum Spirochaetota; class Brevinematia; order Brevinematales; family JAOACQ01; genus JAGVOW01. The sequence goes on from JAGVOW010000064.1 coordinate 62,042, forward strand.
TGCCTGAGTAGAAAAAGCCCAGCTCTGTTATCACCGCCGGATTGACATACTCAAATCTTCCAACTCCTATTTTCTCCACTTCTTCTTTTACCAGAATATTTTTTGGTATCCTCGGAAAGTGATCTTCCAGCCACAACGGCAGGGACTTTCTTAATTTTGTGATACCTTCGTTTAAATCTGAAAAATCCAGCCGGGTGGAGAAGCTTTTACCGTCACGGTTGACCGCGTTTATATTCAATTCAAATTTACCCTGCGTTTGTTTCAATTCCCCTATGAGACAAACATTAATCTTATTGAGCAATAAGAATTTTGTTATGTCGCTGGTATCAAGATAATTAGTTGCCTGAAAATCCAGAACAAGCTGGGCATTGCTTATGCGGCTGATAATGCTTCTGGATTCCTCTTCAAACAAATATGCCTGCGCGGCGGAAGCGGAAACAGCGCTGAAATCTTTCACAAAAATTTTTGGAGGAACGGTTTCTTCCGCCGAAAACCCTATAGAGAAAGATAACAGCAAAACCCCTGCCGCGAGATGAAATTTAGACATAAATCCTCCAGTTGGATCAACTAGAAAGTGGAAATTTAACCTGATTTTATTCTACAACGAAACAATAGAAATTGCATGTTTAATGAATAATTTATTATCACTAAAAAGATAATTCATTCGTCAATTCACCGATTTTGCTCAAAGATAACTCAATGCTTGACAAAAAGCAAAAATAAAGATAATCTATATGCAAATGATTTGCATATAGGAGGGATATATGAAATTGCAAAAATTTTTACTTGCCGCTGTTTTGATAATGTCATGCAGTATGGCTATGGCGGAAGAAGAAAAGAAAGCCACCGGGCTTTCAGCGGGGATTGAAACAGGATACGGTGATGTGCTTACCTACGGTGAAGGGTTTGAATTCTGGGTTAAACCGAATATCGGCTGGGATATTTTCGACACCGGCTTCTCATTAGGCCTGGGCCTGGTTCTGCCAGTTTACCCGGCTGGAAACAGCATCTCTTTAGAACTTTCGGAAAGTTATGGACTGGATATTGGAGACTCCGGTTTTGAAGCGGAATTCGGGAACTGGAATGGACTGTCTCTGGGAGAACAGCCTGGATTTGACGGTTTTATTTTCGCTGGTATCGGTTATTCAGGTTTTTCCCTGGCTCTACAGGCGCATTATTTAAGCGGTTCGGCCTTCGGATTTGGCGGCCTGACATTTGTTCCCGGTTATTCCTTTGAATTGGGAAATTTTGAGATAGGTATCTGCGCTGAGATCGGCATGCAGACCGGTGAACAGATCAGCTGGTCTATTGTACCGATATTGGGCTGTTCCTATAGTTTCTAAACAATCTTAAACAGGAGTTTAAAAAATGAAACAACTTATATTTCTTAAAGTAATAATGGGTTTATCCATTATTTTAACAGCTTGCGCAGGGAAAAACAATGCTGGAAAAGGCGAGGTATTAACATCATTTTACCCGATACAGATATTTACTATGAATATCACGGAGGGCATTCCTGAATTGGCTCCGAAGTTAATGATCCCATGCACGCTTGGCTGTCCGCATGAATATTCCATGACACCTGGCGATATGGAAAAAATCAGGAGCGCGAAAGTTTTGATTATCAACGGCCTGATGGAATCTTCTTTTATATCGCCTGAAAAAATCAAGGCCTTAAATCCATCCGTCACCTTGATAGATTCGGGAAAAGAAGCGGTATTAATTCCGCTGGAAGAGGAAGAAGGCCACCACCATGATGGAAACACGCACGAAGAGGAGCACCATCATGGAAAATACAATCCGCATCTCTGGGTTTCACCTTTTGTCGCGGCGGTGCAGGTGCGCGTGATCGGCAGAGAATTGTCGGCGCTTTATCCAAAACACTCTGAAAAACTTTTAAAAAACGCGGAAAACTACGCAATGAAATTGGAAGCCATGGGTGAAACCATGAAAAAAGAAATCGCGAAATTTCCGAATAAAAAAATTATTGCCTTTCATGAAGCATTTGATTATTTTGCCCGCGACCTGGGGCTGGATGTGGTTGGGGTTCTGGAAATCGAACCTGGGGTAAATCCCGGCCCGAAGCACTTGAAGGAAATGGCTAACCTGGCTAAAAAGTACAATTTAAAAGCTGTATTCGCGGAAGCTCAATACCCGGCGGATATTGCTGAAATGGTCGCAAAAGAAGCCGGAATAAGGCTGTTAATTTTAGATCCCGCGGCCAGCGCGGCTAAAATAGAACCGGGTATGTATGAGGAAATAATGGTAAAAAATATGTCAGCTCTGAAAGAGGCTTTACAGTAATGACAAACGACGCTATTCAGGTAAAAGAACTATCGGTAAAGATCAATGAAACCGTTATTCTGGATAACCTGAGCTTCACTATACCAAAAGCCCAGGTTACATCTATCATCGGGCCGAACGGAGCGGGTAAAACTACTCTGCTGTCCGCCATATTAGGAATGATTGAGTATTCCGGGAGCGTTGAATTTTGCGATGGAAATAATGTAAAAATCGGTTATGTGCCCCAGCGGCTGAGTCTCGCGAAAGACTCAGCCGTAACGGCGGCCGATTTATTTACGATGACCCATCAGAAAAAACCGGTCTATCTTGGCACAACCAGAAGATGCGGCGTCATCGCCGAAGAATATTTGAATCTGGTCCAGATGGCTCATTATAAGAACAGAAAGCTCTCTGTGCTGTCCGGCGGCGAATTACAGCGTGTCCTGATAGGGCTTGCCTTATCCAGAAAACCATCCATTCTTATCATGGATGAAGCTTCCGCCGGTATTGATTTCCAGGGAAGTTCCGCACTGGACGATTTAACCAGGAAGCTGAACCGTGAGAATTCATTGACCGTCATTATGGTATCACATGATTTAAGCGTTGTAAACCGCTCTTCTGACCACATTGTATGCATTAACAAAACACTGGTCTGTCAGGGACCGCCTGAAAAAACGCTGACGCCGAAAAGTATAGCGAATGCGTTCGGAAATCCGGCGCTTCATTCTCATGCCCATTAAGAGGTTATATGTTAAATGAGATATTTTTAGTAATTTATCATTTTCTGGATATTGTTTTGCCCTTTGCCTGGGCAGAACCGGTCTTTATGAAAAACGCGCTGATAGCGCTGGTGTTGATCGCTCCGGCCGCGGCGCTGGTCGGCATTCACCTGACGGCTTTACATATGGCTTTTTTCGGCGACGCGATTTCCCATTCCGCTTTTACCGGGATTGCTCTGGGTTTTTTATTTTCGGTTAATCCTTCCCTATCTATGGCAATATTCGCGGTGGCGATATCCATTTTGATCTATTTTGTCGAAAAAAAATCCAATATCGCGATGGACAATATTATCAGCGTGATGATGAGCCTCGGTGTGGCTGCCGGCCTCTGTATTGTCAGTTTCCGCAAGAGTTTTATGCGTGATTTCCAGTCTTATTTATTCGGTGATATTTTAACCGTCAGCCAGGGTGAGATCATTGTTATGTTTCTAGTCCTGGTATTCATAGTCATCTGGAGCTATATTAACTACAACCGCCTGGCCTTGATGTCGCTGTCTCCGCTTCTCATAATCGATAAAGCGAAATCAAGGGGTTTGAGCAAGCTTTTATTTTCATTATTATGCGCGGTGCTGGTAGCAGTCAGCATAAAAGTTACGGGAATGCTCCTGATCACTTCGCTTCTGGTTATTCCCGCGGTGACAGCCAGGCTGATCGCGAAAAGCGAAGGACGGATATTCCGGATAGCGTATATGATAATCGCCGGTACGTCACTATTCGCGCTCATCGTGTCTTATTACCTCGACATGGCGACCGGAGGAGTTATCATTGTTTTTCTTTCAGTTTTGTTTTTTATCGCTTATTTATTGCGGGCTGTCTGGAAAATATCATTATAATTTTTATTCATAAAGTGGTTTTTACTGTTTTACTGAATTATAATTATAGGATAAATATTTCGGCAGGATTTTAATTTATGAAAGATAAGTGTCAGGCGCATAATCTGTTAAGTGAAAATCAGCTTAAAATAACTAAACAAAGAGAAGATGTTTTATCCAGGATAATAGAATTGGATAAGCCCTTCAATGTCAATGAGCTGCGTTCAGTCCTGGGCGGCAATTTTGATATAGTCACGATTTACCGGATATTAGAAGCTTTCAGCCGGAAGGGAATTGTCCGCGAAGTATCCAGTCTAAACGGCGTGCGATATTTTGAATTGTCCTGCGTACACCACCCCATACATCCGCACTTTATCTGCGAGCATTGCCATAGTATTTACTGCCTGGGCGCGATTGACTATAAAGACAGCCTTAAACTGGGTAAGTATGCGGATACACACAGCATATCCGGCATATCGATTAATTTCACGGGAATTTGCGGCCAATGCGGGGTGAAGTAAATAAAATCATATTTCGATTTCATTGCCCGTACTGTAATAAAAAACATTGGTTTTAAAGGCGTTTTTCAGAACAGAGTAGGGGTCAATTCCGGTGCAGTGGCAGGCGCCTATCCGGCCGATTTTATATTCCAGGAGCTTGCCGGATAGTTTGCCGATAAAATCAGCGCTTGAGTCTTTAATATGAAATCCGCCCAGAACGAGGCCAACGGGCAAATCAAAATAGGCGATTGCGGAGTCAATCATATTCGAAATGCCTCTGTGAGAGCAGGCGCTGATAATATTGATCTTGTCGCCGCTTTTATAAGCTATGAATTGTTCGTCTGAAAAGGTGTCTTCCGAGAAACCGGCATCCGATTGAATAAAGAAATTTTGAAAATGGGTGTCCCAGGTGTTTTTAAGCGGAATAACGGAAATAAGGAAAAAATCTTGAAAAAGTTCAATGTTTTCTTTTACAACCCGGATTCTGCTGTCAAACAGGCCGGGATTGTATGGTGTGCCGATGAATCGGGTTTTATTTTTATACTTTGGGGCAAAGAAGCCCTCTTTGACGTAAATATTTGCTTTATCGTTCATTCGGCAGAAAGCCTCAAGCCCTCCGGTGTGGTCATAATGCCCATGGCTTAATACAACCGTATCAACTGCTGATAAATCTATTCCAAGAACTTCCGCGTTTTCCATGAAGCGGCCGCTCTGACCGGTATCGAATAAAATCCTGCGCTGATCCATTTCGATATACAAAGATAAACCATGCTCCGCTGTTAGTTTCTGTCCATAAACGACGTTGTCCATTAGACAAGTTATCCTCATTTAATTTACCTCACATACTATTTGTTTTCCAGCTCATTACTGTTTTTGATAATTTGAGTTTTTCATACACACCTTCCGGAATCCGCACCGGCCTCTTCGCTTCCTTTGTCAAAAAGCAATGTTCGGTATAGCCGTAGCACAGCAGATCATTTTCATTCCTGAAGATAAGATAATCCGCGCGGATTTTCGCGTATGAAATCCTGGAAAAAGCCGCGTGAATCTCTATTTCATCATCGAAATAGGCCGGGGAAACATATTTTGTAACAACCTTGGTTACCGGCAGTATATATCCTTTTGTCTCCAGCTCCCGGTAATTTATTCCGCACTCGCGGAAGAGGTTCATCCTCGCAAGTTCCATCCAGACAATGTGGTTTGAATGGTGGATAAATCCCATCTGGTCGCTTTCTTCATAGCGCGCGCGGATTTTTGTAATCTTTACCATTTTATGCCTCTTACTGATATTATTTCAATTTTTTTTCTTTATTTCACCAGTTTCCGGTGTCGTTAACATGTCGTAAAATTTTACGAAATTATCTTTATCCGCAGTATCCCTGAACGCAATAGCTGCCCGGGGGTGTTCATTCAGCATACCGGATATCATGTGCGGAATAATATAACCCCATTCCACTTCTTTATTCAGCGGCAGGTAATAATCCTGTATCAGTTGTAAGATGGGCCTTAAATTGAATTTTGGATTTTTCAGAAATCCCAGAAGAAGTTCCATAGGGCAGTTTCCGGAACCTCTTCCTATCCCGTAAACTGAAGCGTCTAAAATATTTGAATTATCAATAACTGCCTGAATTGTATTGGAAAGCGCAAGCTGGCGGTTGTTGTGAGTATGGATGCCGATTGTTTTACCCGGCAAAGCTTTCATATATTTTTTAACAAGACAGGTAATGTCTTCAGAATACATATTTCCGTACGAATCAACTAGATAAACATAAGGAATTTTGGTTTTGCTTAATTCGATCAGGGCTTCATCAATATCTTTTTCCAGGTTTGTGGAAACCGCCATCAGATTGATGGTTGTTTCATAGCCTTTGCCCATACAGTGCTCGGCCAGTGCGATCCCTTTATCAATGTCCTTCACATAGCAGGCCACCCGGATCATATCAAACACCGACTGTTCAACCGGAAGAATATCATTTTCTTCCACTCTGCCGATATCAACCATGCAGGCCAGTTTCATATCGGACTCAATTCCGTCAATTACTCTTTTTATATCATCTTCATCGCAGAAACGCCATTTACCGAATTCCTTCGGATTAAACTGGCTCCTGGAAGCCTTGTAACCGATCTCCATATAATCAACGCCGGCATCTGACAATGCCTGATAAGTCGCCCTGACCAATTCATCGCTGAATTGCCATTTGTTAATCAGTCCGCCGTCCCTGATGGAACAATCCAGGACTTTGATTTCAGGTCTGAACATAAAAAATCTCCTAAATAATTTTTATATAGTATCCAAATCAAGTCAATTCAATATTGTTCCCAATAAAAAGGCAACTCCCAGGAATAGTATGAATAAAGCTCCGCCCAATTCCAATAAATTCCTGAAAAGATTAGCCGCAGACCGGGTTCTGTCTGTAGACAGTTTATCCTGATTTTTATTGATGAAATGGATCGTGCCTGACTTCGCGAGAATTGTAAGAATACTGAAAGCAGAAATGGTAATTCCCATTCCCATTCCCATAAAAATAACCAATAATATCCCTACGGAAAGGACCGATTGAGACATGGAAAATATCAGGACGGTCAGAGCTGCCGGACATGGTACTATACCAATTGCCAGGGTCATAAGAATGATATTCTTTGAACCGACCGGCTGCTCTTCAGTCCTTTTACCCGCTGATATTTTGATTAAACGTTTGAGAAAAAGCACCAGTCCGATTATGGAAATCAATCCAAAGCTGGCCAATTTAACAAAATAATCGGTGTTGCCAGACATTCCGGAGAAACCATTTTTGAATATCAGATTTATCAGTAATACCAGAAACACGGATACCCCTGTATGAAACAGCGCGACAAGGAACCCGAAAAACAGGCCGCTCAGAACTCCCGCCTTGACCGTTACAAAATAAGACAGCGCGATACTTTTGCCATGGCCGGGCCCCAGGGCGTGAATCATACCATACAAGAACACAATCCCTAATAAAAACAGCAATATCTGAGCGCTTTGTTTATCTTTATAATTCTCAAGGGACAGCGTGATGCTTTCATTCATTTCTCTCTGTATTTGAACGATCCCGTTCAGAAACGCGCTGTTTTTTTTGACCGCGGCAATTCGCTGTTTTCCGGCGCTATTCCGGAATGGGTCTTCCGTTTGAGCGTATATACTGCTGAACGATAAGCCCATGATTAATATTATGATTGTCCGTCTTGCCATTATCCCCACCCCTTATTTTGTTATCTGAACATCTATTTCTTTGATAGCGGTTTCACCGTCAAAAAAACACCTGTCTTTACTGTGGTCAATTACATCGCATTTTACATTTACCCCCGAAGAATTAGATATCATCGGCTGGTTTTTCAGTGAAAAATCAATGTATATTGTCGGATCGAAAATATTAATCTTTAAACAGGCGTTTTTCTTTATTTCCTGATTTAAAGGAATAAAAAAACGGTAAATCATCCTGCCGCCAGCGATAGAAGGCGAGAAACCGGAGACAGAGCTGATTTTTAATCTACGGCTGTCCATATCTATAAAAGTAAAGTACTCATAATCAATAAGACCGATAAAGGCTTTATTCTTTAATTCGGTAATTTCTTTCGGGCTGAGTTTACCATCCTGATTTTTATCAAAATCCATAATCAGCGTAGAGCTATAAGCCTTATCAAATTCCCACACTGATGAAATTCCGGAAACAGCGTTACCTGTAATTTCGATTTCAACAGAATACTGGATAAAAATATGGGGATGCGCGAATAAGACGCCCCCTGAAAACAGAAAGACTGTAATAAAAATGATTGATTTAATCATTTTTTTCGAGTTTGCGGCCATCAAAGCCGCTATCGATAGGACAATAAATAAAATTACCCGGAACAGCATAACCTTTCTCCCTCTATTTGTTTAATTCGGATCATGATTGTCTTTCCAGATTTACATTACAATGCGGACAATTCAAAGCGGAGCAGGGTGTCCCGGGTTTGTGCTCGATTTTATAACCGCATTGAGAACAAACGCAATAACCTCCAGGGCCTTTTCCGGATAACTCATCCGCGTCTTTTTTGAATTCCCCTTTTTTCTGCCAGCAGAAACCACGGCCGAAAGACGGGCTGTAAAATCCAGTCGACACTTCATGACTTTCCATCTGTATGACTACATAAACCAGATTTTCGATTTCTTCAGTCAGTTTTTCCCTTAAATCGCCGGAAATCCTCACCGCTTCTTCAACGCTTAATCTTGCCGGCAGTTTTATCCCTAAATTTGCGGTGATAACCGATCCTTTTTTCTGTGTTTTTATAAAGGAAACCTCGACCTTGTTTTCACCGGCAATGGATTTTATTTTCCGCTCTATTTCTCCACCCGCGGAAACATCCAGCAATGAATCAACTGCTTCTTTACCTAAAGAAAGCGATTCCTTTATGATGTAAAATCCGATCAGTAAAGCCAGCAGAGGATCTGCGTAAATCCAGTATTTAGCCAGGAAAAGACCGCCTATAACCGCAACAGAAATAAAAACATCCACCCTGGAATGAACACCGTCTGAAAGCAGCGCTATGGAATTCTCTTTTTTCCCGACAGCCGTCTTCCATCTCGCCATGATTTCATTGACCAGGGCCGAAAAAACCATGACAATATAAGCCAAGTAATCTGTTTGAATTCCCTGAGGTTTCCGGAATCCCTGCCAGGCCTCATATATAATACCCAGACCGGAAGCAAGCAGGATCAGAGTGATTAAAACGCCGGCCAACACTTCGAATTTGTAATATCCGTAAGGATGTTTTTCATCCACCGGTTTTTTGGAAATCTTGATTCCGATATACCCTGTAGCTGACGAAATAATGTCCATAAAAGAATGCAGGCCTTCAGCCAATACCGCGGAGGATATTGTTATTAACCCCACCGTAATTTTCCCAGCGGCTAAAATAATATTTACCAAAATTGAAATGATCGCTACTCTTTCTTTCATAGTTGTTCCTACTCCTTCAAAGGGCTGATTTCTTTAATACAGCCTCCGCTATTTCTTCCAGAATGGCGGCGACTTTTTCATTCTGAACCGGCAGCCCTTTTGTTGAAATGGCCGATATCTCCCTCATCATCGGGATTTTCGCCAGGATTTCCACCCCATTTTTTGAACCTGAATTAACAGTGTTTTCAAAGAAGTCGATTTTTTTACCGCATTCCGGGCAGATAAGATAGCTCATATTTTCAATCAATCCCCAGACCGGTATTTTCATCGCTTTTGCCATGTTGATGGATTTGGATACAATCATTGCCACCATTTCATGCGGTGTGGTAGCCACAATCAGCCCGTTTATGGGTATGGCCTGCATCACAGTCAAAGCCACATCGGCGGTGCCCGGAGGCATATCCACTATCAGGAAGTCCAGTTCGCCCCAGGCGACATCTTCCCAGAACTGCTGGACGGCTTTGGAGAGAAGAGGGCCTCTCCAGATGACGGGCTGTTCATCATTTTCCAGAAGAAGGTTCATTGATACCACTTTTATACCCTGCTGGGTTTCAAATGGGATTAAATAATTTCCTTCCGCCTGAATGCCGCCTTTTTTCAGGTTGAATAACCGGGGAATGCTTGGCCCTGTTATATCGGAATCGAGAATACCGACAGTATAACCTTTCAGTTTTAAAGCGGACGCGATAAGGTAAGACACTGTTGATTTACCGACGCCGCCTTTTCCGCTCATGACCCCGATTATTTTACGTATTTTATTAACCGGCTTGTCTAAAGTATTTTTTTCCATCATAAATCATCTCCTGAAATTCAATTGTATTTTAAACGAAGCTCTTCATTTCCAATGATCAAGCGGGTTTTGTCTTCCCAATCCTTAATCCGCTTATCTTTCATAATGTTATACTGTTCAAAGTAACTGACAGGAATGGGATGAGTACCGTACACCGCTTTCATATTAAACCTGCTTTTGATAAAATCCTTAAAATAATCCAGATTAGGGCAGGGCGGATAGCCGATGATCATACCCGTGGCAAAATGGATCGCTTCCACGCCGTTTTTCTTCATTTCCTCCGGGGCGTATTCGATATTCCCGCCGGGGCAGCCGCCGCAGCTAGTGAAACCGGCCAGTTCCAGCTCCACGCCGCCGCCGTATCCGCTGAACGCCCCATCTCTCTCTCGAAGCGCCCTCAGGCATTTTCCCCCGGCGCATGAGCTGTAGCGGCCGCAGATAATGATGCCGACACGAACCAACTGTTTCATCATTTCCCCCCTGAGTCAAACTCCGAAAATTTCAACTCCGGATCATCCGGTGAATTAAAACCGGCGGGCGGTATACCGAGGCCTTCCGAAAACCTGCCCCAGTAATTTACTTTTCCCACCAGCACGGCCAGAATCACCATTTCTTCTTGCGAAAAAAGCCGTTTCACATCCGCGATCACGTTTTTATCAACCCGGATAAGCGTTTTTGAAAGCATGTCGGCGTAACGGAGCGCGGCCCGCTCGCGTTCATTAAAAGATGCCGCCGTTTCCAGACCTTTTTCTCCGCGGAACACTCGGTAAAATTCCCGGTTTCATAAATAATCCTCCCCCGACATAAACTGACTCTCTGTCCGATTTCTTATTGCAGTAAAATGCAGGTATTATAAACCACCATTATCCCGTTTGCCTCGCAAAAACTGACCGCTTTCTTACTCTCAGCGCCAGGCTGCATCCAGACACGGGTAATTCCCAGAGCCAGGCATTCCCGGACAATATTTTCGGTAACTTCCGGCTGGGTCACCAGATTGACCACATCCGGCTTTATGGGAAGAAGGGTAATATCCGGACAGCATGGCAGTCCTAAAACCTCTTTTGTATTGGGATTTACCGGAAAAACAGCCTTTCCTTTTTTTAATAAACATTGAACAATTTTATAAGCGTACTTTTCCGGGCTCCGGAAAGAGCCGATCACGGCAAAATTCTGGCAACCGAGGAATTCCGATAAGAGTTTTTCCATAATAATTTCTCCCTATAAAATTTACCGCATACTAGCCAATTTCTAACATTCATATAGCGGCCCTTTTTCCGCTTTTACAACAACAAATCCGCCTTCGCCGAAACCATCCAGGGTTTCCTGCACATTCAGGCTGTTCAAGTCGTTGTCCGCTTCAAACAAGGTCTGACGGATTGAAAATTTTTCAAAACCCGCTCTTTTCAAATAGCCTATGATCTGCTTTATCGAATAAAACCGGGCTGTCCTGTAAAATTTGCTTTTATTTCTGTTTCTCCGGTAAATTCCGCCGATTTTACTGGCTTTATCCACAAAACCGATCAGAATAAAGCCGTCCTTTTTTATAATTCGCCGCGCTTCTTTTAAACTTTTACGGATGTTTTTCACAAAACAGATGGTGGTTACAAAAAGCGCAAAATCATAAGTTTCATCTTCAACAGGAAGTTTTTCAGCCTTTCCGGCAAGCACTTCTATTCCTTTTTCCCGGGCCAGTTTTGCCATTTCGGATGAGGGTTCGATACCGGTTTTGATATTTAAAGGCGCGGCGAAACGTCCTGTTCCGACTCCGATTTCAATGCCATTCAGACCGTCCGGTATGAAAGAACGTACCGCTTCCAATTCCGAAAGATAGATGTTGCGGTATTTTTCAAACCATCTTTCATAATCTTCAACAAAGTCAACAAACGGATCATTTTTCATGGGCCTTCTCCCGGGGTTTTCCCCAGAGCGGATCGTTGCCGAAACGCCTTTCCCAGAATTCTTCACGGGTTTCTGTTTCTATTTCTTCAAAAGAAATAGAAAAATTTTCACAATACTCCATCAGCAGTTTATAGGATTCGATCAGCCGGACTGTTTTCTCGTGGCATTCGGCCTGATTCCCCGGGTATTTATCGGGATGCCATTGGTGGATCAGTTTTTTATATTGCGTTTTTATCTGCTTGACAGAAGCCCTTTCAGGCAATTCCAGAACAGAAAGAGCTGCCCGGATTTTTTCATTCATAAAACAGACAGCCTTAATGGTCGCAAAGGTTTTGGCCGACCTTAAGTGTTCCCTCAAAATAGTCACAGACCAATTTCTCAGGCATATCCTGGACAGCGCCGGTCACTACCTTGATCCCGTTCTGGGTGAAAAGTTCCTGTGCCCGCGCTCCCATACCGCCGGCGATGATAATATTAGCGCCCTTTTCTTTCAGCCATGCGGGCAACACACCAGGTTCATGAGGCGGTGGGACAATTTCTTCTTTCCGGACTATCCGGCCGCCTTCCGTGTCTATCAAAGTAAATACCGCGCAATGCCCAAAATGCGCGCAAAGCTTTCCGTCTAAAGTAGGAATGGCAATTCTTTCCATAAATAGTATCCTCCAAAAATTATCGCTTCTATTATTTAAAATTTAAAAAAAGTTAGAAACCAACCGAATTAGCTTTTTTCAACTCATTGAGTAAACCTTTGTTATATTTTTTAAGGTTATCATCTAAAGATACGCCGGGTTCACCCAGAAAAAGCGCGATCCCAGCCTCATTAAGGACTTTAAAGGCTTTTGGCCCAAGATGCGCGCCGATAAAAACATTTACTTCGGCGTTTACCATCAATTGGGCGGCCTGAATACCTGCTCCGGAAGGAGAATCTGTGTTTTGTTTATTATCCAGCCAATTCCAGCCTTCATTTTCCGTATCATAAATAATAAATCCGCCCGCGCGTCCGAAACGGCTGTCTAAAAAAGAGTCTTTTTCTTTGTTCTCAATAACGCTAAACCCTATTTTCACTTTTTCCCTCCAATTTACAGGTAAGATTGTTCCAGATATTTTTTATCACTCCAGCGGTTAAATCTTCATTTGTGATCTCCAGTACTGTTTTTCCCTGCCGGACGGCTGAAATAAAAAACTCGGAGTAGGGGATGCTCCCAAGAAAATCAGCGTTTTTCTTTCCCGCGAGCTGTTTTATCTCTTCCGTAAGCGCCGGATTGATATCCGCTTTATTCACAATAATCCCGAAGGGAATATTCAGTTTCTCCGCCAGTTCCATGATTCTTTTCAGATCAGATATTCCGGAGAAAGTCGGCTCAGAAACAAACAAAACATAGTCGGTACCTGAAATCGCAGCGATCGCGGGGCAGCTGATTCCGGGAGGCCCGTCAATAATGACAAAAGGCAGTTTTTTCGCCAGAGCCGATTCATCAGCCAATTTTCGGACACGGCTTGACAGCTTGCCTGAATTTTCCGCTCCCGTTTGTAGTTCGGCGGAAGCGAGGTCACTTCCAAAACGGCTTTTTGATAAAAATACATCACCGCTTTTTACTGGATTGAGCGTGACTGCTCCCGATGGGCAGAGAATTGAGCAGTAACCGCATCCCTCGCAGGCGGATTCATCGATTGTATAATATCCGTTTTGTATTTTTACAGCGTTAAAACGGCAAAATTTCATGCATATACCGCAGGACTTGCAGGCCTCTTTAGAAATAAAAGCGGCTGTTCCGCCGGAATATTCTTCCGAATGAACCGTTTCAGCGCCGCATATCAGAGAGAGATTCGCCGCGTCAACATCACAGTCGCATAAAACGGCGTTTTTTCCGGCCAGATAGCCAAAAGAACCGGCAATAGAAGTTTTACCTGTGCCGCCCTTCCCGGAAAGGATAGCTAAACGAATCATAAAGGCACCTCGTGTTCCGTGTTCAAATACAGCCACTCGATTACACTCCTGATTTGCGCCCGGATTTCCGGATAAGCCCGAATATCCAGAATTCCTCTGGAATAATCTTCCGCTAATCTTTTAATGTAAGGTATCCTGGCCGCCACCGGCAGGTTTTCATTGCTGCAAAAACGAATCATTTCGTCGTAATTTCCTGTGTCCCGATTGACGATAACAGCGCATTTTTTACCGGATCTTTTCGCCATTTTGAAAGCCAGGTTTAAATCATGCAGGCCGAAAGGAGTGGGTTCAGCGACAAGCAATATCAAATCAGATTTTATCATCGCTTCCCGCGCGGCGCATGCGGTGCCCGGAGACGCGTCCAATATTACACAGTCATTCTTCTCCGCCAGAGCCAACACATTGTCCCTGGACTGCCTCACCAGGCTGGAAGCGATTTCCTGTCCGACATCCAGCCTGCCCTCTATAAATTTCAGGCGATCATTAACACTATAAGAAATTATTTCTCCAATTCGCCGTTTCTTCATTGAAAGAGCGCCTAACAAACAAAGTTCAGAACAGGCAAAACAACTATGGCAAAGTTCCTCAAAAACAAGGATTTTACCAGGCAATCTGGCAATCGCGCTAAAGCGGCAAAGCGATTGGCATTTTCCGCAGAAAGAACATTTTTCTTTATCCCACTCAGGTTTATAAACAAGGGCTTCCTGTCTAATGGTCTCAATTTTATCTTTAAAAAATAAACCAATATTGGGCTCTTCGACATCCAGGTCAGATAAAACCACATGACACTTTCTCTCAGCCAATTCCTTCGCGAGAAAAACCGAGAAAGTGGTCTTTCCTGTACCGCCTTTGCCGCTCATAATAGTAACAACCATTGTTTCTCCTAGCCGGCGGGTTCCGAGTTAATATCTTTCAGTTGTTCTTCCGGTTTTTCCAAGAATTAACGCCGTCCACACCCTCTGCCCCGGCTCGAAACGCTGTAATCTTCTTTGACACGCTGAATGTTAACGCTCCCGCACCCCGGGCATTTTTCCGGATGTCCGGTTCCAAAAGGCAAAATCCATTCATATTTACAATCCAGACAGACAAATTTTCTTTCCGCCATAGCTATATGACCGCCTTCAATTTTTATCGCTTTTCCGTTTATCAGGGCATCGGCGGTTTTACTTCTGGCGGATGAAATAATATTACCAAATGTCTGCCGGGAAATATTCATTTTTCGCGCGGCTTCTTCCTGATACAATCCCTCATAATCCGCCAGACGGAGGGCTTCCAGTTCATCCAGGGCCAATACGCTCACTTCCAGTTCGCTGACAGGAATTCCGGCCGGCTTGAAGAATTTTGATCCCGGATTATAATCCACTTTTCTGCATTTGATTGGACGAGGCATAATTCCTCCGATTTCCGATAATTAGCATACGCCAATTATAATCAAAAACATTGTTTTTGTCAAATACAAATATATCAAAGAATTTGAGAGGGCGAGGATTGATAAGATAAATAGAGAAATTTACTTTTTCTGTTTTATTGAGCCATAAATTTGAATGTTTTTGAAAGAATTTTCGGAATTTTTAATCATCATAGAAAAGGCGGATTTCAAATTTCTATTTTTTATTTTATAAGAATACTTTTCATAAAAATATTTGCTGTTCAGCTCATCTTTTATGATTGCTATAAACAATTCTTTTTCCGATTCATTGGTATAAGTTTTATGCGCATCGTTTATAAAAGGGAAGGGGTGTCCATAGCTCGTAAAAAAGTTTTTTATTAGATCAATGTGGTATTTTTTTGAATCCGCAATGGCGCTAAAAGGCTCAGATTTCATAAAAGCATTGGTTAAATGTGAATAATTGTTATAAGAATAAGCTTCATTGGACAAAGCTTCTTTCAAGATTTCAAGTTCTTTTTCTGTCAATCGATTGATTGAATCATTGGAAATAGCCTGAAAATTGGTGCTGATATTAAAATACTCCCCATATATGGAATTAGCAATCAGAACCAATCCAACAAAAATAAATCTGACCATATAGCATTATTCCTCTTATAAATAAAGCATTCTGAATAATTTTTGGGGCTAACTGGAGTCGAACCAGTGGCCCACAGTTTAGGAAACTGTTGCTCTATCCCTCTGAGCTATAGCCCCATAGTTAAACTATTTTAATTCAGGAAGCCTGAAAAGTCAAAATTTTTTAAGCTCTGCTTGTGAATTGACTATTTTCTTATCTTACCTTATAATAACCTATGTCATTTTTTATGCCTCTCATGCAGGGGGAATTTATGTTTAGAGTAGGGGAAAAGGTTTTCTATCCATACCATGGGGCTGGAGAAATTCAAAATGTGGAAGAAAAGGAAATATTAGGGGAAAAAAGAATATATTATGTGATTCGTTTTCCTTTGACCGAAACCACGATTATGGTACCATCCGATAATACCATGGAATTAGGATTGCGGAATATTGCCGATCAAAAGGAAATAAAAAAATGCCTGGAGATTATTTCCGCTTCGGAAGGTGATATAGAAGAAGACTGGAAAGTCCGTTATAAAAAGCACCAGGATATGCTTAAATCAGGCACGATTCAAGAAGTAACTGTCGTAATAAAAAATCTTTTCAATAGAAATCAGATAAAAGAGCTTTCTTCTACTGAAAAGAAAGTGTATCAGAATGCCTTAAGTATGTTGATTAGCGAGATCGCTTTATCGCTTTGCAAAAATCAGGATGAAGTAAAGGGAGAGCTTTTTCGCTTGCTGGAAAAAGGCCGTTGAACAATCGGCTTATTTTCCTCCGATGAAGCGAACTTAACATAATATATCTTATAGGAAGTTGTGTTTTATGAGAAAGCTTTTTGTTTTCTTGCTTTTGCTCTTTACTTTTTCCTCATTTTCTTATTCTTATATCCTCATCGATACAAACAAACTTAATTTAAAAAGTGAAGCTATTACTAATACAGAAATGACCAAGGTAATTGAACCGGAACTTCCAAACAGCTATCTCAGTACTGGAAAAATAGAATTTCCTGAACCGGAAACGGTTGCCAGAAGATACGATCTGATTTTTTTTATAGCTATTCCTATTACTTATTATCTCACTTTAAACATTATGCAGATCAAGAATATTTATGTAAACAATAACATTGCTATGGATCCGGTTGAGTTGAATTATATTTATATCAACACTTTTTTGATCCCTTTAGTTGTGGCTTACTTTGATTATCTTTATGTCCAGGAACAAAATAGATTGAAAGATAAATTTTCTTATGGAAGGCGAGGGGACTCTTTTTGTTTTGCTTTACCTCTTTATTCATTTAGGTTTTAAGGACTTCATTTCTATGAAAGTATTAGTCATTAATTGGCGGGATATCAAAAATCCTGAGGCAGGCGGAGCGGAAATTCATATTGATGAAATCTTAAAAAGAAAGCCTTCCGATTGGCAAGTTGATTTTGTTTCAGCGGCTTTCAAGGGTGCGCCTGATAAAGAGGAAACCCATTTTTATACTATTTACCGCATTCCAAACAATTCTTTATTCAATTTTACGTTTTATTATTACTGGAAAAAGGTTTTCTCCAAAAAAGGCTACGATCTCATTATTGACGATATATCCAAGATTCCATTGGCCACCCCTCTGTTTATTAAAAACACCCCTATTCTGGCTATTCACCACCATATCCATGGAAAAAGCCTGTTTAAAGAACTTTTTTTTCCTATGGCCCTCTATGTTTATTGGATGGAGAAGTTTTTTCTCAGGTTTTATAAGTCTATTCCTACCATTGTGATGGCTGAAAGCAATCAGAGTGAATTGAAAAACTCTTACCAATACGAAAAAGCCATTATTTCTCCCACAGGAATGGAATTTGAGTTTATCCGCAGCCACATTTTTCCAAACAAAGAAAAAATTCCTACTTTGATCTATTTTGGCAGGCTAAAAAAATACAAAAGAGTCGATCATATCATAGAGGGTTTTTCTTTTATTAAAAAGAGCATGAAAGACGCTGTATTATGGATAGCCGGGAAAGGTGACCAGGAAGATGCCCTAAAAATGTTCGCGAAGGAATTGGACATAGAAAAAGATGTCATTTTTTACGGTTTTGTGGATGAAGAAAAAAAGATAGAACTTTTGTCCCGCTCGTGGGTCTATCTTATCGCTTCTGAAAAGGAAGGCTGGGGATTGACTGTGATTGAAGCTAACGCCGCCGGCATTCCGGTGGTGGGGTATGAAGTAGAAGGCCTCCGGGATTCTATCCAGAACAACAGTACCGGCTATCTGGTCAGAAATGGAGATACCCATGAATTGGCGGAAAAAGCCTTAAACCTTCTGCGAGATGAAGCCTTAAGAAAAGAAATGTCTCAAAAAGCCGTGGATTGGGCAAGCCGTTTTAGCTGGGAGAATACCGCTAAGGATTTTTATAAAATTGTAGAGTCAAATATTTCCATAGGCGGGGGTCTATAGGCGCGGTTAATTAACCGC
>JAGVOW010000003.1 GCA_020052515.1 Brevinematales bacterium
CAACGCTGAGTATTATACTGAAAATCTGGCCCTGGACCAACATCGGAGAAAGTTCCAGACTGTACATAATGTTCCCGCCGAATGAGGCGGCTGCATCAGGGGGCGGATCTTTTTTCATGAAGTCTCTCAAGGCATCGACCACTGTCTGAACATAACTCGTGCTCATTTCCGGCATTTGAATAATTATCTGTGCATTATTATATTTATAATCAACGAGCGTTGCTGTGTCTTTTCCGCCGCCAGCGCTTTCATAAAGCAGCAGGTATTGCGCGATCAGGTTTTTGTTGTCCGGGACAAAGTTTTTCGATTCATCACCTTGCATTACCGAATTGAGATAAGCAATCTCATCGGCAAGCGAATAGGCATCCCCGACCATCGGTTTACTGGTTACGGAATTGGTGAGGGATTTTGCATACGCCTGCAGCCGCTCCATCCATTTCAGCATTTCAGGGCTTTTTATCGGGCCGTCTTCAGCGCTGTCGGTTGAGACCGGAAGTTTAGATTCAATCAAAAGGTTGATTGACGCCGCACCTGAAAATTTTTCGCCGAGCATTTCAAATGTCTGTCTTACAGGATTGTTTTGCTTGTAAAACTCGATCGTATTATTGTCAACTTCAACACGTGGTATCAAAATGGCAAACAAAGCCAGAACGGCTATTGTAAAGACAACTAATGCAATCCGGTAACGTATGACAAATGATGCAATCAGTCCGAGCAGCCGATCGATAGTTGTTCCGTGTTTTTCTTTCAGCAGATGAGAGGGTGCTTTCAACAGGCTCAGAATAGACGGAGTCAGCACGATTGTGAGAATAAAAGCCAGAATGATGCCGAACGCACTAAAAAATCCCAAATAGGCGATGCTTTTCAGCGGATGCCCGTACATAGCCAGAAAACCGATGATTACCGTGGCAACGGAAAGAAAAATAGGAGTGGACATTTTGATAATGCCTGATCTTGCCACATTATTCATATCTCTTTTATCAGAATTTTTCTGGACATCTTCATAATAATTCGCCATCAGCTGAGTTCCGTAATTATGCGCTATTGCAATAAACATCGGCGGAATAATAACATACGGAATAAATAGTATTTCTTTCATCCATCCGATAAATCCGTATAATCCAACCATACTCAGAGCAACGACAAAAAATGGGAGCAGCATACCCCTTTTGCTGCGGAAGAAAAAATATAAAATAAACAGCATCAGAACAATACTGCCGATAATGAAAAGTTTCATTTCCCCCGTGGTTTTCCCCTGGGTGTCATAATTCACATATAAATACCCTGAAAGAGAAATTTTCACACTGTCGTCTTCATATTTTGCTTTGAGATTTTCAAGCGTTGGTTTTTCGGGATGTTTTTCATCCAGGGCGCAGATTTCACTTCTATTCACCTTTATGGTTATCGGCATGCCGTTAGACGTAACGGATATATCCTGGCTCACTTTCGCCAGAATAAGCGTCACAGTGCCATCGGCGCTCACCAGTTTACTGCCGAGAAATTTGTTTTTTTTCACCCTTTCTTGCAGCGCATTCATTTCAGCCTGAGTCTCTGGAACTTTCTCCATAAAAGAGCGGGTAACCAAAGTGTCGTCTTCAATGGCCGCATCCTTTGTCTCCGACAGGGAAATAACGCTTTCTACATACCTGGCTTCTTTCAGTTCACGGCTGATAGCCTGAACTTTTTTTAAGATTGCAGGTGTCCAGATTGTGTCTTTCTTTGCCTCAATTGCAATAAAAACGGTTTCAACGCCGCCGAAGAGTTTGTCGATTTTCTTTGTCGCTATGTCGCTAGGGACTGTAGACGGCATAATCGATTTTGTATCAACGTCAACCCGAAGGTCCTTTACCCCAATTCCCAATGCGGCTATCAACACGAAGGAAAGGATAATGGATATTACCGGATTGCGAGTTACCGCATGAGCGATACGCTCGATGCCGATCAGACGATAAATCATATATACGGCAGCAAAAATTGCAAGCACTATAATTAGTATATGGTTGTCATAAAGAAACTGCATCATTTATTCCTCCTTGGATGATTGTGAAATGAAATTCCACGCATAGGTCAACTTTAAATATGCGGAAGAATCATCATAAAAAATACCGATAGGATCGTTGCGGTCAATTTGCAGCGAACCGTCATTTCCCTTCATAAAAGCCAGGAAAACAGATGCTCCGGCTGATAAGCTTAAATCGTCGGACACCTGCCATTTGACTTCAGGCATCAACCCTCCCCGTCCATACCTTGTTTTTTCTTTTTCATCATAATTTACGGGAAGAAAATAACTGAGTGAAAGAGATGGAGTGACAGTATCATTCAGCAGCGGCCACCTGGAATGAATGACAAAGCCATGCGTTATTTCCTCGAATTGACCGCCCAGAGCCTGAGTGAACGCCCTGTAGTAATATTCTTTCATGTATACTGCGTCTCCCGCTTTGCCGGTGTCAGGCTTTCCATCCGGATAATCTGTGTAAAAACCGGAATAGTAGGCAAACACATATGTTCCTGTATACTGTATGTCTACATACCAGGCATCGTCCGGTCCGTAAGAAAAGTCAAACCCGGCGACCCAGTCCAGCTGCGGACTACGGTTTGAAATACTGGGGCCGGTAAATTTATCTCCGATGGAATAACATGCTTCACCCCACAAGCCGACCGGTCCAATTGTGGTTTTAAAATCTAGCCCGAACCTATGGATACGTTTTCGCTCAAAGTTGATCGAAGAAATACTGTTGTACTGTCCCAGTTCGATAGCGGGTGAATAGAATTGATCAATATCGTACGCATAAATAAATGATAGATCGACCGGGCCTGTAAAGAGATTGCCGCGCAATGCCGCAACCGGTTTTTTCAAATCCATATCATTCTCATAACTGATATTTTTGCTCATAACCGAAAACTTATCAGAAATGTTGTAGGGAAACAAACTCGTCTGTTTAAATGGGAGGTATACCGCATCGATGGACAGCCAGGAAAACGGATATATTGAAAACGAAACAGAAGGATTTGGAATTTTTCTTACATCAGCGGGATCACGATAATCAAACCGGTTGATGATCGCAGTCGGGTTGATTCCGTCGGCTTTACCCCATGAAAAAATCTGATTTCCGACCGCCAGCCTGAAACCGGATGGATTCCACGAAATATAGTTTTCATCGGCAGTCAGTTCAACCAGATTATTTGAATTGTTATTACCCAAAATCAAATCGCCATTCCAATGAGATACAAATTTTATATCGCCGGAATTAATGTCTATCCCAAACTGATTGATAATTTTAGGTGAACGAATGTAATCTGTCAGGGAACTATCATTTGGAAAATCGGCAATCGGAACAAAATATTCCGGAGTCGATGTGACAAACAGCTTAATATCGCTGGCTGACAACTTATCTGCGCTGAATACGGCAATCTGGACGACAATAACTATTATAATATAGTTTATCCACTTCATTAATTATTTCTCCAGATATTTTATGCTGAAAATATCTGACTGAACACCGCTGTTGATGACGATTTTCTCAGTTTGTACTGTAGTGGCATTACCCGATACACTTTCTACAACCGTTTGTACGGCTATGATTATGCCGTTTACGGTTTTTACTTCTTTATTATATACGGTCTTTTCCAGTTCACCGTTCTTGTCAACCATTTCCGATTTATAGGTAAAGTAATCATCCTGAGCAATCCAAAGAATAATTTTCGAATAGGGAGCATCGGGCTTTTTGGGTATACTTTGAATCACATAGCAGGAAATAGTTGTATTGGTCCCATTTCTGACAGCCTGGAACTGGTCAGTTTTAATGAATGTGTAGGTGAAATCATCCTGGGAATGTTCTTCAATATCGTAATAAGATAATTCTGACCCCATAAATTTCCCGCTTTTGCCAGATGACGCTATTTTCCTGATTTTTCGCAACGCGGGAAGGAATAAATGTTGAACATCCCCTTCTTTTTTATTTCCGATCGTCAGGAATTTGGTACCGGCCACATCTGCCGGAGATACAAATTCAGCCAGAGAATCATTGCCTAAATCGGTTTTCCGCATAGTGGATTTGATGGCACGTTTTTTTAAACCTCCGGCCTGTTTCAATGTCATTTTTGTGGTAGAGACCATATCGTTAGCCTTCGGCAAGCCGTAAGACTTGCTCATTATCTCATCTGCGTCTGGAGCACCAAATGCTGCCGAAGCGAAAAGCAGACAACTCATTACCATAATTTGTGCTTTCATAACCAACCTCCAAAAAAATTATAGTGGCACTTAATGCCATATTATGTATATGGTATAATATTAGCATAAAGAGTATATTATGTCAATATCGGCATATAATATTTTTTTATTTTTATATATCATATTGACACTGGATGCCAATTAATATATAATGATACTATGATTGAAAATAATAGTCAGATAAAAAATCTTCGCACTCGGCAGTTTGAGTTTGCGCGTAATAGTATTTTTGATGCTGCTTTTGAACTTTTTAATAGTCAGGGGTATGAAGAAACAACCATTGATCAAATAGCTAAAGCAGCCGGTACTTCAAGACGTACTTTTTTTCGTTACTTCAAATCGAAAGAAGATGTAATTCTGAACAACATTCGTGATTTAGGTAATTTGACCTTGACTTTTTTGTCCAATTGTCCGGCTGATGAAAAGCCGTTGATTTCATTAAGGAATGCAATTCAGGCAACAGTGGAAAAAGCTATGAATACCCAGCTTGAAACACTGGTGAAATTAGTCCGTAAAACCCCGTCCCTTCGGGCAGCTTGGTTATTACAACTTGACGTCTCACACAATGAACTTTTTGATGTGATCAAACAGCGTTGCCCAGACCTGGATAATACTGATGTTCAAATACTGACAAGGATACTTGTTTCCTTCGCGGACATGGCTTTTGATTCAATGATATTGGATAGTAAAATTGATTTATTTTCTTATATCGATGATCTGCTTACCAGGCTTATTAAGTTGTGTAATGTTTAATAATTTTATTCAGTTTACAATGAGCCCTGAAAAAGCCGTAGAATTCTTATAAATACTGGCGAAAGTAAGAGAAATTTGGTTATAGAATATTTTGTTGCCATTATGAATTGCATAGAAAAATATTTAGGTGTATAATTTATATCTTATCTTTAAAATTGGGGGCTAATTGTGAAAAAAGAAGAGATTTTTGAGTTGATGAATGCTAATCCAGCATTTCATTTAGCAACAGTTGAAGGTGATCAGCCTCGTTGCCGCGCGATGTTTCTATTTCGGGCTAATGAAAACGGTATTATCTTTCATAGCGGCATAATGAAAATGGTTCATAACCAAATCACGAAAAATCCTAAGGTTGAGCTCTGTTTCAATGATTTTCAAAAAGGAATTCAGGTTCGGGTTACTGGTAAGTTGGAAATAGTGGAAGATAAAGCTCTTAAAGATGAAATATGTAATCATCCTTCACGAAAATTTCTTAAATCCTGGCGGGAATCAGGAACATTAGATGATTTTTACAATGGCTTTAAAGTATATCGCTTGATTGGCGGAAAAGCTGTATGGTGGACAATGGCAACTAATTTTGCCCCAAAAGTCGAAGTAATTCTGTAAAAATAAAACGATTCAAGAGATGATAAGAACTTTTCTGCATCACGCCATGAGGTTGTTGAAAAAGTGGTTTTTAAGAAGGGGAAAGTTATGTTTCTAGGCTTTACAGGTCCGAACGCCGCCGGGAAAGGCGAGGCAATCCGGTATTTGCTTGAAAAACATCAGTTTATCGCTTATTCTCTCTCGGATATTATCCGCGAAGAAGTCAAAAAGAGAGGACTCGATGTCTCCAGGGACAATCTGATCACTGTCGGCAATGAACTCCGGGAGAAAGAGGGCGCGGCAATACTGGCAAAAAGGACAATTGCTAAAATAAAAAACTCTCCTCAGGCTATTGTGGACAGCATCAGGAATCTCTATGAGATTGAGGAATTAAAGAAAAGTCTCAAGGACTTCAAGCTTATCGGCATCACCGCGGATGTGAAAATCCGGTTTGAAAGGGCAAAAGAGCGCGCGAGATTGGGCGATGGCGCGACATTAGAAGAATTTATCCGGAAAGAAGAAAAGGAAAACTCTTTGGATGAAAAAGCCCAGCAGCTCAGTAAGTGTTTCGAGCAGTCAGATTTCAAAATCGATAATTCGGGATCGGTAGAAGAACTCCATAAAAAAATAGAAACCTTGCTCGGAGAGCTTCATTATAAACCCTACAGCCGTCCCTCCTGGGATGAGTACTTTATGAAAATGGCGTTTCTAGTCGCGGAACGTTCGACTTGCTTAAGGCACCATGTGGGAGCGGTGATTGTCAAGAACAATCATATTATCAGTTCCGGCTACAATGGCGCGCCTTCTAAAACAAAAGACTGTATTGAACTAGGCTGCCTCCGGGACCAGATGGGAATCAAATCTGGTACTCAGCACGAAGTTTGCCGGGCTGTCCATGCTGAGCAAAACGCAATTATCCAGGCTTCGCTCCATGGAGCTGGCACGGAAGGCGCAGACATCTACTGCACGCATTCTCCCTGCATGATCTGCGCGAAAATGGTAGTAAATGCCAAAATAAAAAGATTTGTTGCCTGCAATTATTACCCGGATAAATCTTATGAAAATTTGTTCCAGGAAGCGGGCATAAAGTTTGAGGTTGTCAGCAGGCCGCCGCTGTTGATCCAGGCATTGGATTAGAAAATAATGGTAAAGAGTTTCAGTGCGGATCAGTTTTTAGCCGCTCTGGTGTAAAAATTTCGGAAAATCACGGCACTTTTTTGAGTTTTTTTCAGGAATGCAATAAAATACGGGATGTGTCCCGGATCGCGTAAAGCAGAATCCGGGACGTCCCGATGTTTGTGTGCGCGCTTCGATTTTTCATTTCCCTCCCCAGGGTTTTTTGAATTACGAGGACGTGCGCGTTTTTTGTTCTTGAAGAAATTAAGCAGCTTTACCATATAGGAATAAAATTTCCTATATGGTAAAGTATAACATAAGAGGTTAAATTTTGTCAAGCCTTTTGTTAAAAAATAATTTTTATATTGCGCAAAGTTTAAAAAAACTGAGAGATGTTCACGTTTTATCTAAAAAAGAATTGGCAAAAAGATTGAACATTCCATCCAGTACTTATTCTAAATATGAAATTGAACTATTTCGGCCTTCTCTTGATAAATTGATTCGTCTTGCCCGGTATTTTGGGGTATCCTGCGATTACTTACTCTTCTGTAATAAAACCTCATACCCTCATCACATACGTCTACTTGCTCTTGCGCAAACCATAGATAAAGCAGGCGCAAAGAAAGTAAATCAAATCAAAGCAGACCTTAATGCTCTGATAAGTTTGACCGGACAAAAACAAAAAAATTATATTAAAGAGGACTCTGTTAAGCTGCCTTTTATAGAAGACGTCTCGAAAAATATCTTACTGTATATAAAAAATAAGGGAGTTATGAAAAAAGAGATTGCCAATTATCTCGAAGTAACTCCTGCTCAAATCACCCATTATACAAAGAGTGAATCCGTTCCTTCTTATGAGAACCTTGTCAAACTATCGAAATTTTTTGATTGTTCTGTCCATTTTCTAGTCACAGGAGAAGCGCTTCATTTTGATTTTGATGACAAAGATTTTGGACAGACCATTCTCTTAGCCGACCACTTCCTTCCGCTTGAAGACCATCAGATTCTGATTCGTTTAATGGAAGCGGTTTTGATAAATCCTTAAAAACGTCAAGCAAAAAAGGAGAAGACTATGAATTTCAAAAGTATTTTTACCGTTTCTTTTACTATTCTGGCCGTATTGCTGATATCTGGCAGATCAAATTCTTTAACCAGCGTATCATCTTCATTAGCCGATTTTTCTTACCCGGAAAACCACTGGAAGGATAATTTTGATAATCTTAACGCCGAATTATGGAGAGTTTACGAAAATTTTACCTGGGAGAATAATAACTCCTATATGCAATCGGATAATGTGGAATTTAAAAAGGGAATTCTGGGTATTTCTATGATCAAAGGCAATCTCAAACCAGATTTCTTCCGGGGAAGGTCTAATTCTTGCGGGTCGCTTTTTACTGTTCCATTCAAGGATAATTCTGGCTATGATTTTAAGTATGGAAAATATGTAGTCAGAATGAAAGCGGCAACCGGCAGCGGAGTTGTATCTTCATTCTTTCTATTTCGCTGGGATCCATGGCAGGAGGTTGACGTTGAATTTTTAGGTAAAGATACAACAAAAATACATCTCAATGTTTTCTTCAATGAAGAAGGCAATAATGCTAATGAGGATCCTATAATATTGCCTCTTGGCTATGACGCGGCCGCGGATTTTCATACTTATGCTATTGAATGGGAAAAAGACCATATTTCATGGTATGTAGATGGAAAATGCGTTTGGACAAAAACTACGCCGGCAGGAAAAATTCCATATAAAGGGATGTACCTGGCTATGAACGTCTGGAATTGTACATCAAGTGATTGGGTGGGCCCTTTATTTACAGATGAACCAAAAAAAAGAACTGCCTACTATGATTGGGTTGAGTATTTCCCCAGCGGCAGTTACTAGGAGGAGGCCTTATGGAAAGGTTCAAAAAGTTTTCCGCCATTTTTACTATTATGGCCGGAATCATTGTCAGGCTTCATTCAGAACCTACTGCGGCAGCATTCCTCATTGCTTCGGAATTTGTTACTGCTATTTTTCTTTTAGCCGGCGGCATAGGAATTTTGACAATAGCCGCCGCGAAAAGGCTCATTTTTTACTGAGCAAAATTAATAATAGATTGCACAAGGTTCAGCCATTTACTGGTATAGCCCGCGTTAGTATAAGGCACGCATTTAATTTCGTTTGATGCTGGGCCGGCGATTTTTATATATCCGCCGCCCAGAAGAATTTCGTCAAAAACCAGCATAGCGTTCGTAAAACCGGAGTTGGTCATCATCATTGCTTTAGCTATGGAATGGGGAAGTCCGCTGACACCGAAACCGCCCATGAAACTATGGACACCTTCGTCGGCCATAAACAAATTAGCCGTATCGGCTATGGAGATAAAGTTCTCATTTGATACTCCGCACTGGTACCATACAGAACTTAACGAAGGCTGGGTTGTAGTGTTGGTGTCCTGGCCTTCTTTTGGCATAGCTGCGCATCCAGCGAAAAAGAACATAATGGTCGGAAGGCTTCGGCATACTCCTGTGCCGGAGAGAAGTTATATCATCAGGGTTGATTAAATATTTTTTTAATCAATTCTTTTTGATAAAACTAATATCATCCAGCCACAAATCGTTCGCATTGTTTGCCCCGAGCCAGAACATCATCCTTGCGGCATTATCAGTTCCTGATGACGCTAAACTAAAATCAAACTGTTGCCATTGATTGGCTGAAGCCGTTATAGCAATATTGGTTTCCATATAATGAGTATACGAGCCTCCATTTTGTTCAATCCCCATCTTGAATGACTTTGGTGTGCCGTCTGATTTCGCTTTAAACCGGATGCTGTAAATTTGACCGGACTCAACAGGGATATTGAGATGATAAAACTGTAAATGCCAATCTTCCGTTCCGGCACTATAGATGACATATTTGCAGGAGCCGTTATCAAAGCTGGCATAGCCGGCGGCAGGGCTTTGATAATAAGAGTTCCAACCGCTTAGATCAGTATTAAATTTACCGTTTGTTATCAATTGATTCTGATTTGTTTCATAAGCTCCCATATCTACAAAGGCGCCTGACAGCCGGTTATTTCCGTTTAAATCCTTACCACCGTTCACATAACTTAAATTAGTTCCAGCGTTTACACATGGCGAATAATGCTCCAGGCGGAAATCTCCGGTGCTTATATTTAAAAATTGAGGATTCATATCTATGTTTCCGGCGCCTGACTGAAGAGGTGAAACGCAACTGTATGACATATTATAGCCATACCTTGGACCCCAGTAAGGATCATATCCAATATTCGGCATACTGTTTGCGTTATTATAATAGATGATACAATTTTTCAATGTTCCGCCCTGAAGGGTGTAACAAAAACCTCCCGCTGTCTGGGCCGAATTGCTGACTATTGTGCAGTTTTCAATAAAAGTCTGATCGCTGCCGGAAATATTGCCCCAGTCCACATAGCCTCCGCCTCCGAGGTTGTTGGCTTGATTGTAAGCAATGAGTGAATTTCTCATAATACCGGCATGGTAAAAGTGGAATCCTCCCGCTGACGCGGCTTGATTGCTTAAAATTTTACAGTTATCTATTGTTATTTTTGAACTTCCTCTTTCCAGACTGGCGCGTATTCCTCCTCCGCTTCCATTCATTGCTTTATTATGGAATAGTTTGCAGTTTAGAACATATTTCATAGAGGGCATGGAATTTTCATCATAGTAACATCCGCCCCCTTCGCCGCTTATTGCTATGTTGCTGTTTATACTGCAATTTGACAGGCCGCTCTGGCAAGTACCGCCGCCGGAAGCCGAATTATTGCGTGAAATGAAGCTATTATAAATATCGCAATTATAAGCGCCGCCTCCCCAATGGGCTGAGTTATTTGTAATGATACTGCTATTCAGCACTCTACCTCTATAAATACCGCCGCCGTCATAATTTGCCGAGCTAGATTTTACGGTACAGTTAGAAATAACAATATCTGGATAAGCTTCACAGAAGATGCCGCCGCCGCTCTGATCATTTGCCGTATTACCGGTTGTTAAGGTATAACCGTTTGAGAAAGTTATTCCGGCGATAGTTACATTGCTGCTGGCTATGTACATACATCGGATCGCGTTCGAGCCCAGAGGCCCTCTCCCAGCTAGCACAACCGGATTGCTGTCAAAATTTCTGATAGTGACAGGCCTGGTTATCACAACACGATTTAACAAACCGCTGCCGGGAGCCAAATTTTCTCCAAAATCATAAATTCCGCCTTTTACCCAGACAGTCCCGCCGTTTGTACATTTATCTACCGCTCTTTGTATGGTTTTCAAACACACCGGGTCCACATAGTACCCTCCATTATTATTGTCATTTCCATTGGGTGAAACATAAACATTTTGAAGGGTTGGGACGGTTTGAGGCTGATATACCTCAACATAATCGACAACCCAACGGCATTCACCGCTCTGCCATTTTGCAATAGAAGACAAATTTGAGTCGTTTAGAACGTCCGGTATCGGATGGCCTGCCCAATCTCCGCCTACAGCCATGTTTAAAATAATATAATAATCATAATTATTAAAGGGATAATCGCCGCTTGCGAAGTATTGATTGGAAGACATTGCCGCTATCACTTTCCATGTCGCGCCATTGTCTAAAGAAAAAGAATTGGTTATCGCGGCCGCGTATTTTTCGCATTTGTAAATAACATAATCAGTAAGCTGAGGATAAATGGATTCATCATGATGAATACTGGTTCCGCCATGGTAATTGAGAGTATGGAATGATGAGCGTATCATATTGTTGTAGTTGTTATCATCAGAACCAATCAATTCTATCCAGTCCAGATCGGCGCTTTTCCAGTTCTGGAATTCAGAAGTAATGTAAAGATTTTTAACGGCATTTACATTTGAAATAGCCGCTGAATAAACATTATAAGTTGTCCAGCTTCCTGTATTGGGGATTTCTATACTGCCGATCTCCTGTCCTGTTGGGCTGTCTACGCGGATTTTGTAGAGAAAAGGGCCGCTGCTGCCATTCGCAGCCCTGAATTTTATTTTATTAGCACCTCTTAAATCAATAGCTTCAAACCCAATATAAAGATTTTTTTGTTGATGCCAATAACCCACGGATGTTGTATTTCCGCCATTCTGCAATGCCCATCCGCTTCCCCATTGATACACCTGTCTATTATTCTCAGAAAAAGTAGAAACTTGTAAGTCCCCTTGTTTTACATCCGCGTGTTCTGCCTGAAGGATGTTTACATGTTCCATCATATCAATTTCACCGCCATTCGGCCAGGCCGCATCATCGGTCAATAGCCAGAGGGCTGGAAAAGC
>JAGVOW010000066.1 GCA_020052515.1 Brevinematales bacterium
ATCATTTCAAAAGCTTGAGAAAACAATACAGCTAATTGAGTAAGTAAAATAACAATCGATAATATAAATAAATAAATAGCTTTTTTCCGAACCAGAGAATCATAATCGTAATATTTTTGAAAAATTGATTTTAAAAACATGAACTATTCTCCAAAGAAACCACCTAAAAACTACTATAATGGGTGAGAATAATAAAGTCAAAAATTGTTAACAAAAATTATTTTTTCACCGTTGATTTTTTCTTAAAGCGCTTTACAATATTACTTGCGATGGGAGGCTTCCATGCCAAAAGCGCTTTTTTGTTATTTCTCAGGCACCGGCAATTCTGCCGATGCGGCCTATTCTATAGCCTCGCGATTAAAAACTTTCGGCTATTCACCTTTTTTCCTTCCCATCAGCCACAATACACCTTCCCCATCTGGTTTGTTTGATCTGATAGTCTTTGTGTTCCCGGTTTACGCATGCGCGCTGCCTCACATAGTACAGAGATTTTTTAAAAAACTTCCTGACGGCCGGCATAGCAAAACAGCGGTTATTTCCACCAATGGAGAAGTAGATATTAAGAGGACTATACCTGGCTATGAGGGGGTTTGCCTTCTTCAAGCGGAGAGCCTTCTGAAAAGAAAGCATTATGATGTTTTTTTTATGGACACCGTAGGTTACCCACATAATATTACCAATTTTGTAAACACACCTACAGAAGAAGAACGCGGCGGCATCATAAATCTAGCTCAAGAAAAACTAACTTCCATAAGTAATAAAATCGCCCGGTTTGAAGAGCATAGAAAAAGATACCCTCTGTGGGCAAGAATTGGCAGTACTATTTTCGGGATACTTTACAGCGCCCTGGGCAGAAGGATGATCGGCAAGCTCTACATCGCCGATCATAATTGTAATGCATGCGGGAAATGCGCCCGCTATTGTCCCGCAGAGGCCATTCGAATAAAGGGAAGAAAACCCAGGTGGGATTTTAACTGTGAAGGGTGCGAGCGCTGTATTAATATCTGCCCCGCCCATGCTATTCAGACTTCTCTTGCAAGAGGCCTTATTTTGATTGGCACAGCCGTTGGCGCGCTGATCCCTTTTCTTTTTATTCCCGCGCAAATACCCCAATGGTTTCTATCAAAAGGCATCCACCCAATCTTCTTCATCAGTATTTGTGTAATCCTTTATTTTATTCTTCACCTGGGACTGTTTTATATTTCGGATAAAATTTTATTTCTATTGGAGCGTATCCCTCTTATTCAAAGAATTTTTGAGTTTTCCCATACAAAAAAATTCCGGCGCTATCTCGCGCCCAATTTTAACCGAAACCTTGAGGAGCAAAATTATGGCAGATAAAATTAAAGTGCTGATTGTCGATGATTCTGCTATCGTCCGGAGCGTTTTATCGGAAAAACTGGCTCTGGAAAAAGATATGGAAGTAATCGGGACCGCCCCTGATCCTTTCATCGCCAGGAATAAAATATTGCGCTGCACGCCGGATGTTATTACATTAGACATAGAAATGCCGAAAATGGACGGCCTCACTTTTCTGGAAAAGTTGATGCTTTATTACCCCATACCCGTTATTATTGTCAGCTCCGTTACCACAAAAGATAAATACGCGGCAATTAAAGCCCTGGAGTTAGGGGCATTTGATGTGGTCAACAAACCAGGGGGAAGCATTTCTGTTCAGGAAGTAATAGAAGATATCTTACTCAAAATCCGTATGGCCTATACACTTAAAGACAGTTACGTACAACGCCGGTTGTCTCTGGACAAAACGCTTACTCAAAAAGTACCGCAAGTCAAGAAAGAATCTATCCTGACTCATATTTCTACCACAGAAAAATTACTCGCCATAGGGGCTTCCACCGGAGGGACTACGGCTCTGGAATATGTCTTCAAGCATCTCCCCGCGAGAATGCCGCCCATTATGGTAGTTCAGCATATGCCTCCCAATTTCACAAAGCAGTTTGCCGACAGGCTTAACGATTTATCTGAGCTCCACATCAAAGAAGCCGAAGATGGGGAAATGATCGCCGCTGGAAATGTATACATAGCAAAGGGCGGTATTCACCTCGCCGTGGAAAGAGAAGGCGCCTATCTTTATACAAAATTTGTAGATTCTGAAAGGGTTCATTTCCAGAAACCCGCAGTGGATGTTCTTTTTCATTCTGTCGCCGAGAAAGTGGGGAAAAACGCTACAGGAGTTCTTCTGACCGGCATGGGCAAAGACGGCGCGGATGGGTTAAAGCACATGAGGGACCAGGGAGCTTATACAATAGCGCAGGATGAAAAAAGCTCTATCGTTTGGGGAATGCCGAAAGCCGCAATAGACCAGGGCGGCGCAAGCGAAGTATCCAGCCTGGAGATGATTCCTCAGAGAATTATTGATCTTGTAGAGAAATCTTAAACTGCCTCACTCTACTCTATAGGCGCGGTTAATTAACCGCGCCTATAGAGTAGAGTGAGGCCTCTAAATGGTTGTGTTATATAAATCCTCAATTTCAATATGCTCCAGAGATTGAACAACACATTGATTGGTATAACTATTCAAGACTACCTTTTTGCCATGCTCTCCACCGGTATTTACACTCCGAATAGCAATCTGGTGTTTCTTCAAGATTTGAGCCGCGATATCGGCATTGCGATCGCCGATAAAAAATATCTCTCTTTCACTAAAGATAATGAAAGCCCCTCCTATGATAAAAGCTTCCATATTTTTTGGGTCTGACCCCGCGTTCAAGAATTTATTGATCAGCGTCTGGATCGCTATATTCCCATACTTTGTACTAACTTCATTTCCGTTCGCTTCGGGAAGCAAATAATGACACATACCGCCAAATTTATTCGCTTTGTCATGGAGGCAAACCGCCACACAAGACCCCAGGACTGTTTTAATAACAATTGGTTTCTTAGAGAAAATCAATTCTCCGGGATTCAGAAAATATTCCGTTGTTTCCATAGCTTTTCTCTATCCCCCTATTTCTTTTGATAAATTGAGTTCTTCATAGACTGAAAAGGATTCCGGATTCCCGCCAGACTTTCCGATAAACCCAGAATCAAATAGCCCCCAGGCTTGACATAATCATATATTTTATTAATAACTATTTCCCTTTCCCTGTCTCCAAAATAAATTAAAACATTCCTCAAAAATACTATGTCAAAATTCTTCTTAAAAGGATAGAACTCTATCAGATTCAGGTAACGAAAAGCCACCATACGTTTAATTTCATCTTTTACCAGAAAGTCATTGCTATCCTTGTCGAAATCAAAAAACTTTTTGAGCTCGTTATCTTCTATATGTCCCCTTACTTGAGTGTAATGATAATTTCCGTTTCTTGCCCTTTCGAGGACCCGTGTGGAAATATCACTGGCTAAGATTTTAAGATCTCCGTGAATAGGACTGCCAAGGGTTTGCAGGCACGATATAGCTATACTGTAGGCTTCTTCCCCGGTCGAAGAAGCCGCGCTCCAGAAGCGAATATACGGTTCTTTTTTAGCATTTTCTCTCAAATATTGTTTGAGAAAGTTAAAATGCAGGTCCTCCCTGAAAAAGAAACTGAAGTTTGTAGTGAGTAAATTAATAAATTCCGATAGCAGTTTTTTAGATTTATCCCCTAACAAAGCCTGGTAGTAATCTTCAAAATTTGTAAAAGTTTTATCTTCCCCTACTACTTTAGAAAGCCTATTTAAAAAGAGGTATTTTTTACCTTCCCGAAGCGTGATTCCGCTTTCTTGAAAAAGAAGCCCGGTCATCTGTTTAAAAAGCGCATCAGAAATATCAGGATAACCAAATTCCCGCATAAAATTTCCTTAAAATAAAATAATATCTTCCTTCTTGCCCTTTATATCCTGAGAGGCTTTGTTTTCTATATCAATCTTTTCGTGCAGTTTTATGCCGAAAACGTTTTCATATTTTTCAAGAATTTTTCTCTCATCCGCCGTTGTAATAATCTCATTCACCATTCTCAAAACATCTCTTTTAATCAGCTGTTTTTCTTCCTGAGAAAGGGTTTCGTTTACGTCTATATGGACCATCTTGTTGTTAAATAAATCATAAAACATCTTTTCGATAAAAATTTTGAGATGATCCACTTCCTGACTGACAATATCGTAATATTGAAGCCTTCCAATGACCGATTTTATGCCGATGTCAATATGATCAGAAAATTTTCTCAAATCCTCTATAATCAACTTAATTTTATTAAACGACGCTTGAATAATGGTTTCAAAAGACTCAATGGACAATTTAACCCCATCTATTGTTTTAGCCACTTTGTCCATGCTTTCTATATAATTATTCTTAAGATTATCTGATGTTCCAAAAGCGTCTTTCACCCGGTTTTTTACTTCTAAAGCAAATTTCATAGTCGTACCGGCAAACTCCCTTAAATTTCTGGCCAGCACCTGGAAAGCCTTACCTGTACTACCAGCGTTTGCGGCTTCAATGCCCACATTCAGAGAAAGGACTTTGATCGTCTCCGCTATCTCTCCAATAGAAACCGCTATATTCTGAATACTTTGCAGTTTCTCATTTGTCTTTTTAACAAAACTGTCGGAAGTATTCTTCAATCTCTCTATATTCAGGTAAAAGGTTTCAAAATCCGCCACAAGATTGTGAGCTTTTTTTAAAATAAATCCCAAGCTGTCTTCTCTGGTTTCATCCATGAGACTATTCATACTGATTTCTATATTCGCTGCTATCTGATGACTGGAGTATGTAATATCATCAAACTTATTGATCACTTCCAATATAATCTCTTTTGAAAACTCATTAAATATTTTTGTAAAATCAGAAAGGATCGGAATAGAAACTGCCAGATAATAAATCAAAGTAGTCATGTGAAGCTTGTTCTTATCCGCTAAATTTTTATTTTGAATGTATATTTGGGCAAAATCATTTACTTCCGCCGCCATATCTGTTTGAAAACCTTTGAGTTTCTCCTTTATTTCTTCTAATCCATCTTTTATTTCTTTCGCGTCCACATCTTTTTTCTTCCGCAAAGCGCGTTCCATTACCTCATAACGGGCAAGGGCTATTTTTATTATCTCCATTTTTCCCTGAATATCTTCGTATTTCTGATTTAATTTTTCATTGTTTTCCTGCTCTTTTATATTTCCCAAAATACAAAAAAAATAGATCACAAAATTCATTTCTGAATTTAAAATAGAAATAAATTTTAAGAGGTCTGCCCTATTCTCTTCTTTTGCCCCGAAACGTTCCGCGTTAAACGCGACGCTATTCAAATAAATAAAAATAATAAACAAAAATAAAGACAGAATCGCTCTAAACTTCTCCGAAAAATCAAAAGGAAGAATAAAAGGAAATATCCCGGCAGCAAAAACGATCAACAAAAATCCAGCAATGATGAAAGAAACAAACCGAATGGCTGCCGTTTTACTTCCCATAGTACATCCTTTTTTCCGCTATAAATTTTTTTTGAAAAATCCATTGACAGATCCCTGATATAGTATATCATAAATGAGTTTGAGAAAAAAGCAAGAGCGTATAGCTTTTTAGGACAAAAAAATGCAGAGTGTTATTGAAAAGATTTTCGGTCAATTATCACACTATGAGAGCGGCGACTTGATGATGGTGATGGAAATAGGTAGTTCTTATGATCAATTAGCCTCATTGCTTTCGAATTACCCTGGTTCCAAAGACATTATCCAGTATATTCAAATGCTTCGTCATTTAACCGCTGAGCTTCCTTCTATAAAAGAAGAGAAAGAAGCCCTCGAGCTTCTGCAAAAATCTAACGAAAGTTTATCAAGCCTTTTTAAAAAAGAAATCAGCGGAGCTGAAGCGGCTATCCAGATTAACCCTCTTATTCCGAATATTGCCGCGCTTCTAAAAACCAGTAAAGTTCCGCAAGATAAAGCGCCGGAAGAAAGCAAGTCCAGAACGGAGTATGCTCCAGAATATTTCGCAGGCATTGTCGACGATCCAAAAATGCTGTCTCAGCTCGCTGAGGAAATGAAAGAGCATCTAGATACAGCTCAATATACCCTGGTAGAATTGGAATACGATGATTCAAATCAGGAAAACATCAACAAAGTTTTCCGCAGTTTTCATACTATTAAAGGGTCTTCCGCCTTTCTCGGCCTGAAAAACGTGGAAGAAGTCGCTCATCAAATGGAAAGCGTCCTTGTGCTAATCCGGGACGGTAAAGCGAGGATTTCGAAAGAGATTATAGATATCGCTTTTTTTGGAATAGAGCTTTTGAGAAGTTTTGTATCTATTATGGAAACGAATAATTTTATTGCCTCAAAGATGGCGGAAAGTTTTAAAAAAGTAGACATCTTTAGTTATCTGGAAGTGATTAAAGGCCTGCTCGCCCAATACGAAGGGCGGAAGCTGGGTGAGATTTTGCAGGAAGACGGTAAAATAAACAAGCTAGATCTTCATAAAATTCTGGATAAACAAAATACGGAAAATAAAAAGTTCGGCGAAATCGCTTTAGAAGAAAAAATTATTACTGCTGAAGAGTTAAATAACGCCATAAAGAAACAGCAAACGCTGCCGGCGAGGAAATCATCTTTTGTTAAGGTTTCGAATGACAAGCTTAACACCCTCATTGACATTGTAGGAGAGTTGGTCATCAATCAATCTATACTCAAGCAAGCTATTCAAAACAAAGAAGATTTTTTAGAGTATTCCGAAAGGGCCATCTCTCAACTGGAGGGCATTACTACCAGCATCAAAAACCTAGTCCTTTCCATGGGCATGGTCCCGATCGCCGAAATATTCAATAAACTGCGAGTCGTCATCCGTAATACGGCGGCAGACTTGGAAAAAGCTGTGGTAGTGGAAATGCTCGGAGAAGAAACAGAACTCGACCGGAATGTGATCGAGTCGATTTATGACCCCTTAGTTCATATGGTCAGAAACTCGATTGACCATGGTATTGAAAAGCCGGAAGCGCGTGAAGCGGCAAAAAAAGACCGTGTCGGTAAGGTAACTATTTCCGCGGAGCACAAGGGCAACGGCATAGAAATCTGCGTCACCGATGACGGAAGAGGAATCGATAAAGAAAAAATCATACAGAAAGCCGTTGATATGAACCTTATTTCCAGAGAAAAAGCAGGCTCTATTTCTGATAAAGAGATTTACGGCCTGATGTTTTTGCCCGGATTCAGCACCGCGGAGAAGGTAACGGGCGTCTCAGGAAGAGGAGTGGGTTTAGACGTTGTAAAAAGGAATATTGAGGAAATCCATGGCAGATTGGAAGTCATGTCCGAAAAAGGCAAGTTTACAAAAATTATCATTAAACTGCCTTTGACTCTGGCTATTATTGAAGGTTTTGTAACCGCTATCGGCCGTTCAAAGTATGTTTTTCCTTTCTCCTCTATAGATGAAATCCTGGTGATGCAGAAGGAATCCGTCAGCAAAATGGAGAATGGCGGCTATATGTTGTTTCACCGCGGAAACTATATCCCCATATTGTTCAGCGGAAAAATATTTCAAGAAAAGGATTTCAATGAAGAACTGGAACGCTCGCTTTTGATTATCATATCCCATGAAACAAAGAATTATGGCATTGTGGTCGACAGGGTAATCGGCAAACAGGAAATTGTGATCAAAAACCTGGGAGACGCGTTATCTGAGATCAAGATATTCTCCGGCGGCACTATTTTTGGAGACGGCACTATTGGTTTTGTTGTAGATGTAGAGCAATTTTTAGAAGAAGGTAAAAAGGCATAGGGGGACTTATGGCAATAATGATTGTAGACGACTCTGAAGTAGTTAGAAGCGTGGTAAAAAAATCTCTTTCTCTCTATGGCTACCATGAAATCATGGAAGCGGAAGACGGCGAGGATGCCCTTCAGAAAATAAAAAAGGGCCCTGGCAAGGTAGAGCTTTTTGTTCTGGATGTAAATATGCCAAAAATGGATGGCATCACGCTGGTTGGAGAAATCAGAAAATTAAACCCTTCCACTCCTATTATTATGCTGACAACCGAAACGGACAAGTCGAAAATGCTGCACGCGAAGACGTTGGGCGCGACCGGCTGGGTGATTAAACCGTTTGAATCGGAAAAGTTTATCAAGGTTGTGGAAATGTTTCTGAAGAAAGTATAAAATCCCCCCAACCCCCTTTAAAAGGGGGAGATAGGAGCAGAATTATGGCGGATTTATCTAATAAGCATTTAGTTTTCACGATCCAGGACGAGGATTTTGGTGTGCCGATCTCAAAAGTAAGGGAAGTCATCCGTTATGTCAATATTACTCCTCTGCATGAAGCCTCATTGTTTCTCAAAGGAGTAATTAATCTGAGAGGGCGGATTATCCCTATTATTGATATGCGCGCTAAATTCGGCATCCCGGAAATAACCTACAGCGACAGGACTATTTTTATTATTGTCGATGTAATGGGGACAAAAGACACCACTCAAATTGGGATAGCCGTAGACGCTGTTCACGACGTGATCGATATCAGCGAAGGCCAGCTCGAAAAAACGCCTGATATCGGCTTAAAACTCAAGACTCAATACCTTTATGGAATAGCAAAAATAAATGAAAAAATGCTATTGGTTCTCAATATGGACAAAATTCTCACTACAGACGAGGTAGTGGGCATCAGTACCATTGAAACAAAAGCGGGATCAGAGATAAGCTGAACACATGAACTTTCTCTTCGGAATTTTAGGAATTTTTAGCATATTGTAAAAAAAGAGTGTTAGATAAACGTTTAAAAAGTGGCAATAACTATTGCCGCTTTTGCAAAATTACGTACGAAAGGAGAAAAGTATGTTCAGGAAAGTCGGAATTGGGTTTAAGCTGATAGGTGGTTTTTTATTAGTAGGATTGGTCGTCTTTATAGTCGGCGCGATAGGTTACTATAGTTTAATAGAAAGCAACAAGAAAAATTCTGAATTGCTGACCCATGAAGAGCTGATGAAAACTATTTTGCAAAGAGAAATTGACCATTTGAATTATAAAAGCAAAGTGGGGGAATTTCAGCGCGATGAGTCTATGGTCACCATTAACGTTGAAAAAGACTTTCATAAATGCGGTTTTGGGAAATGGTACTACAGCGAAGCCCGGAAAGACGCGGAGAAGGCTATTCCCGGAATATCTAACTCTTTATCCGAAATAGAAAAACCGCACAAACTCCTGCATGAATCCGTCACAGAATTGGAAAATATTTTAAAAAAAGGCAAAAAATACCGAGAAGAGGCCATTGGATATTATGGAACTACAATGGGTGACTATTTGAAAAATGTTTTGTTTTTAATGAATGATGTTGTCAGCAACGTCAATCATGAAAATGAGCTGAAAAAAAAGGAAACAGCCAATTTTATCCAGAGAATCATTACGATAGATATCTTCCTTATAATTATTGGGCTGGCAGCAGCTATCATACTGGGAATTTTTATATCGAGATCCATTAATAAACCGATAAACGCGATGACCGGGGATTTGTACAATTCATCGAACAATCTGGAATCCGCCGCGAATCAGGTTTCTTCCTCCAGCCAGGAGCTCTCCAGCGGAGCCAGCGAACTTGCTTCTTCCGTAGAA
>JAGVOW010000092.1 GCA_020052515.1 Brevinematales bacterium
ATTATGATCGGCAAATCGAATAAAGAAATCTGTGGGCATCTTTTTATTTCAGAAGACACTGTGAAAAACCACATTTACAATATATTTCAAAAGATTAACGCCCGCAGCCGAAGTGAACTCATCAGCCGGATACTCTTAGACGAGAAATAGGAAATTTCTCTCAATTTTATTTAAAACCGAAAAATGAGAAATTTTTCCTATTGTATTTGAAACCAAAAAGTGGTATCCTATGGGCGAAACGAAGGAGGTTTCTATGATTCGGTTTTTGGTTTGTCTTATCCTGATGACCGCGGCTATCGCAGGGATTTATGCCCTGGAGGGCGGCAACATTATGAGCTTCATCGGCTTCAGCCCATTTGCCATTGTCGCTTTTGTTCCCCTTTTTGCCTCTCTGGCAATATGGAAATTCGGTGATCTATGGAGGGTCTGGAAAGATGCCTTCACAAAAGAGAAAAAAGTCGCCAGCATGAAAATGTCCTGCAAGATCACGGACTTTTACGAAAAAGCCTTTTATTTAAGCGGCTTTCTCTGCCTCATCATCGGGGTAATCCTGATCCTATCAAAATTAGATGACACTGCCAAATTAGGGCATGGCCTTGCTTACACGCTGGCAGGATTGCTCTACGGCATCTATTTTGGATTGATTGCCCGGATTTTGAAAGCGAGGATCGAAAATAATATGGAATAATGCCTCACCCCCCGGCCCCCTCTCCAAATTTGGAGAGGGGGTGTCGCGTTAGCGACGGGGGTGAGGCGCCGCTATCACAGGAAAATCTTTTTAGCTAATTTGAACAGCAATGAAATTAATCCTAATCTTTATAATGGGCTCGTTTATGTATTTGATTCCATTTCCCATTAATTGGAATAACATCATCTTCAAGTGTACATACCCGTTTATGGAAAAATCGATTGAATCCATTATTCTCTTTGGCTATTTTTTTATGACCAACAACAAAAGGATCTATATAAATCCTTTCTGAATCCTTTCCTTTTTTTAATCTAAAATGTTTTTTGTCATGCCTATATAATTCATATTTCCAACAAAACTTAGGATCAATTTGAAACGAATCACTATCATAATAAAATATAGCTCTAATCGATATGTTTGTTGATTCGCTATAATTATTCGTTACATAATTAATTACGTCATGTTTACCAAACAAATAAGTTTTATTTGAGTCACTATATTCTATCATACCTGCTTTGAATACTTCACCGGTGCTTGCATCTAAAGCAACTGACGCGCATAGTGCTCCATCGGGCATTATACCATAAAAAACATAATAATATTTATGCCAATAATTTGTACCAATATTTTCAACAAAAACAACCGGCCCGAATGAAGCATTTGTTATGTAGGAATATTTCGGAAATTTTAAAATCGGCCCTTTCCAGCTTGTATAACCGCTTTTCTTTAAAAATAGTAATACCTGATTCTTTACTTCATTAATAGACAATATCTTATAATCCGTTTGATTAGTCTGATCCGGATTAACACACTGAACATCCAGCAAACCTGACTTATTATCTATCGAGG
Organism: Brevinematales bacterium; assembly: GCA_020052515.1. GTDB lineage: Bacteria > Spirochaetota > Brevinematia > Brevinematales > JAOACQ01 > JAGVOW01. The sequence goes on from JAGVOW010000092.1 coordinate 1,538, forward strand.
AAACATCATTCAAATTTTTACTTGAAAATATTGAACAGCCGCTAATTAATATTACAAGAAGAATCAATAATTTATTAATAAATTTCATATTCCCTCCCAATCAATTAAATATTGAACTGCCATTTACAAAATTAATTCCATTGAAAATCCTTTGTTGACTTATTTCACCGGTAGTGTTATCTCTCACATACCATTTATAAGTTCCTATTATTTCATCAGTGAAGGTATAAGTATAACTTATAGTACTGCAATTAAAATTATTTGTGGCACCATTTGGGAAAATCAAGGTTAAAGTAAAATTGGTTGATCCATTAGTAGATGCCCAAGCAAATGTGTATGAACCAGCGAAAGTTATGTCTACCATTCCACCAGGTGTTGTTATGGAAACAGCTACGTTTTCTCCATTAGTTGGAGAAGACAAACTCAATCCTAACAATAAATCTAAAGAAGTTAAAGGATATATTTGAGTATTTCTTGCTATTGATGTTTGTTTTATGCTTCCGTCAGACCAATCAACATGCGTATCCTTATTCCAATCTGAAACACTGGACATCTGATCCTGTCCGAATGCAGGGTCATCATAATAAATATTTTTTATATCTGCTGGTGCCGTTGAATCTTTTAAAATTTCATAACCCTTTAGAAAGACGGCGTGAGGATTACCGATTTGGCTGTTCAATCCAAAAAACACTATTGCGGGTTCATCATAATCGATAAATTGCATATCTGCGGTTAATTGTTGACTCGAATCATAAATACTATAAGTATACATTGTCGAATATGAATTAAATCCAGCTAATGATAGGTATGAATTAATCTCATTCGGTAGGCTTGTCCAAACGCTACTCGTGTCACTATACAACACATATTGCGATGGAATGTTAAGATTTGTTTTGTATTTATTATATTCAAATGCAATATACATCTGCATACAGGCTTCTGCACAATAAAAAGATGTAGTCTGTTGAAAATAAGGATAAGTAGTCTTTAAGTAAACCAAATCGGTTTCAGGCGGTTCGGAAGTACATCCATTTATCGAAGTATAAATTAGAAATGAAAACAAAAGAAATATAAAGGTAGTTCCTTTCATTTTGCCCTCCAAACCCTAAGTTATATCAAGGAGCTACAAATACAGAATTAGCCAATCCGTTTAAACATATTTTTGTTTCATTCGTGCCGATCCAAAAGGAGGTAAATCCGTTGCCGTTATTACCCACAGTATAGATGGTTCCATCATTCACGAATATCGAATAGATACTTCCTCCAGTGCCAGTAGATAATACTTTTTTTGATGAAGCTATCCAGTAACAAGCATTTGTCGAACTGTCAAAACCCGCTGTATAAGCTACCCCATTATATACAAAAATTGAAGATGCCCATCCAATAGAGGAAGTCAGATCATATTCATTAGTTCCTACCCAATAGCAGGCATTTGTATAGCTGTTTTGGCCTGAAGTATAGATAATATTATCATAAACAAAAATAGATGACGCCCAGCCCTTAGTAGTAAGTTTTATTTCATTAGTACCTATCCAGTAACAGGCATTTGAATTGGAATCTATTCCGGCAATATAGATTGTACCATTATCAACAAAGATCGAATTTGCACGGCCTTGAGTTGATATTTTAGTTTCATTAGAGCCAACCCAATAACAGGCATTAGTATTACTATCTATTCCAGCTGTATAAATCGAACCATTATAAACACAGATGGATGCTGCTTTACTAAGTCCATTATTCAATATGGTCTCATTTGTTCCAATCCAATAACATGCATAACCGATAGAATTCCTACCTGCTGAATACACAGTTCCATTTACCACATAAATCGAATTTACTACACCGCCGGATACAGCTGATAATTTTGTAATATTAGTTCCAACCCAAAACGCAGGTACACCATTATTGTCATAACCTCCGATATAGATATTTATAGAATTTTTTATTGGTAATCCGGAATTAGTTTGACTATTACGATCTTGAATTGAAGCGCAAGATGAAACATAGCATATAAAAATTATTAACAGATTCAAATAACGCATATGTTGTCTCCTATTTGCTAATTACATCTCATTCTAGTATTGATAACTTGATTATTTTTTATTATTTTAGTGAAAAGGATAATTATTGTCAAAATTACGAAGATATTTTTTGCCATAACTGGAAATATTCTTTAACCCATCTTTCGACAAGAAATGCCGAAATTCGCGTTTTTGAAGTCTGGAAGGCTTGAAAATGCAGGAGAGTGAGCGTAGAAAGCCGATTGTAGTGACTAAACCGATGTGTAATATTTATCATAATGTTGACTATTTCTAAAATATATGCTATGATAAATTATGTATATTAGACAAGTTAGTGTAAAGGCTAAGGGCCATAAGTACATTACTCATCGTTTGGTTGAAGCATACAAGAACAAAGAGGGGAAACCCCGTCAGCGTATTATTATGAATTTGGGTAAATTAGATATACCCAAAGAAAGACTAAAGGAATTGGCGTGGCTTTTAGAACAAAGACTTGCGGGACAGTTAGAGTTTAAATCACAAACTCCTGAACTGGAAAAAGCGGCTGATGAATTATACGCGAAGCACCAATATATTAAAGCAAAAAACATCGGCGAAGTCAAGGAACAAAACACCGATAACACCGCTCAGATTAATTTAAATACAGTTAATGTGTCAGAGTCAAGGCAGCTTGGCCCAGAGCTGGTTGCTGATCATATGTGGTCAGAATTGGGATTTGACAAAATTCTTTTTGGATGCGGGTTCAAGGCAAAGCAATTATCCATAGCGAAAGCACTGATAATAGGGAGATTGGTTTATCCCGCGAGCGAGCTTGAAACCTGGAATTGGTTTAACAATCAGACATCGCTGAATGAGATGACGCCTGTCAATATTAGCAAAATAGGTCGAGACAGTTTTTACAAAACAGCGCATAATTTATATCGGAATCATGACCGGATCGAGTTGGAATTATACAATAAAGAAACCTCAATATTTTCATTGGAAAGAAGCGTATTTCTGTTTGATCTTACGAACACCTATTTTGAAGGGAAGGAATTAGAAAACAGTTTAGCGAAATACGGCAAATCAAAAGAGAGGCGTAATGACTGCAAACTGGCATCGCTGGCGCTGGTAATAGATGGGAGAGGGTTTCCTGTATATAGCCGTATTTATGAAGGCAGCCAATCAGAGCCGGCGACATTACGGGATATTCTTTCGGAACTGGAAAAGAAGAGTGAAATATTTATTAATGGCAAAAAACCGGTATTGGTAATGGATAGAGGTATAGCGACAAAAGAGAATATCGAATTGATTAAGGAAAACGGTTACGCGTATACGGCAATAGAACGCGGTCCGAAAGAGAACGAATACGAGGCTGAATTCCGGGAACTGAAAGAGATATTAATTCAGGAAGATTATAGGGAGAAGATTAATACCACGGGCTGGGCGGAAGTTGATAAGGATAGCGGTGTTTACGTGAAGAAAATCGATGGCACAAGAGTATTGACGTTTAGTATCAGTAAGGGGGAGAAAGAATTATCTATTAACAGCCTGAGAGAGAAAAGGTTTCTTTATGATATGGAAAAATTAAAATTATCAATAAAGAAAAGAAGCATAATATTATCGAAGAAAGTTTATGAAAAGATAGGGCGTATCAGGCAGAAATATTCCGGGACAAGTTCCGGGTATAATATAGATGTTATAATGAAAGAAGATAGTGAAAACAAGGCGATTGATTTAATCTGGAATAAAGTAGAAGAAAGTGAAAAGAAATGTATTCTTACCGGATGTTATGTGATAGAAACCAGTATGGAAGATAGAGCACCTGAAGAGATATGGAAAACCTACACGACGATAACGAGAGTAGAAGCGGCATTCCGCGATTTGAAATCTGACCTTGGTATCAGGCCGATATATCATCAGAAGGAATACAGCACTATGTCTCATCTTTTTATTGGAGTGCTTGCTTATCATTTACTGATAGGCATTGAGACGAAACTGAAAGGAAAGGGGGATAATCGGGAATGGAGAACGATCCGGAAAATATTATCGACGCATCAAAGAACAACGGTAACAATGAAGGACAAAAACAAAACGGAGTATCATATCCGTGTGTCAGGAATTCCTGAATCAGCGCACGCGGATATTTATCAAAAACTGGGCATTAGCAATTGGTTAAACCGTGTAAAAAAAATTTTCCACAAAGGAAGTAGTGCCTAAACGAATTTCGCAAGCCCTTGCTGCGCTTAGCTCTTTGGCACTACATCTCGAAAGATGGGCTAAAGAAGATCAAATGGAACGTCGGATTCTGCCGGTTTCTGCTTCGCAGCCTTGAAAAGGCAAAAATTGAAAACAATATAGAGTAATATTTTTACAGGATAGAATTCCCGAAAAGTCAAGACTTTTCGGGAATTCATTCTATGCGTTTCCCGCCGCTATCACTGGAAAATCTTCCACTTCCAGCTCATAAATCGCCTCCGCGCCAAGATCAGGAAAAGCAATCAACTTTTGACTTTTGATCTTCTTCGCTAAATAAGCTCCAGCCCCGCCGAAGGTAGTAAAATAAACTGCCCCGTATTCTTGAAAAGCCCGCAGGATTTTTTCGTGCCGGCCGCCTTTGCCGATAGCCGCTTTTAGGCCAGCCTTGAGCAAAGGAAGCGTCAATTCATCCATACGCGATGATGTTGTAGGCCCTGCCGAGCCGAAAAGCCCGTCTTCTCTTGCAGGAGTCGGCCCGCAGTAGTAGATGGCGGAGTTCTTTATCCCAAAGGGTAAAGGCTTGCCTTCTTCCAAAAGTTTTAAGAGCCGCTTATGCGCCTGGTCCCTCGCGGTATAAATCGTGCCGAAAAGCTTAACCAAGTCGCCGGCTTTCAAAGTTTTTAAGATTTCACTATTGGGTAAAGGGAAACGAATGGCCTTCTCGTTCATACACATTCTCACTCTTGTTCTTTTAGTCTTTTCGCATTGTTCCATTCATCCGTAATCAATTTCGGGCCGCAAGCAATATAATGGTCATTTGGGTTTAGCTCCAGCGCTTTTTCAGCATTCTGAAGTGCTTCTTCATATTGGTCGGACAGCATCAACCCCATTGCGACATCATAATATATTTTGGCTTTCAGCAATTTTTCTGTGCCGTCATTATTTAGCTGTTCTCTCAAAAGGGCAATTCCTTCTGAATATTTTTCGATCTTAAAATAATTGATTGCTTTTTCGGAATTAGTAATTTTGTTATCAAACAAAAATGTTACGTAAAGAACGTCTGTTTTAGGCAAAAGCCTGGCTGCAAAATTATTGCAGATTTCCTCGACACTGCTGACAAAAAGGTATTCCGGGTCAATCATATCCGGATCTCCATTGACAGCTTCCGTTACTTTTTCCCGGGATGCACTGATCGTTTTAGCCGCCAGTAAGCGGGCAGTTTGTGTGTCTACAATCTGAAAGCCCACACTAAACACATATTTTCCCGTCCTTTTATAAGAAATATTGGTTAAACTGGAAACGGACCGAATGTAGTTGGTATATTGCTCATATTTATTTGAAGTAACTGAAATGGAAACATTGGTTACTTCTTGAACTTTCAGCTGGCGGGTTATGTCTTCTCTATATTTGTCCACTGAGATAGCTCCATTAATTATCGCCGCGGCGCCTATCAATTTACCCAGTTTTATGATACTGCCATCGTCAACAAAACCGCTCATGGTTAATTTGTGTTCTTCTATAATACGGTCCAGATGATTCCGGTCGAGAATTGCGTCAAAAGCACCGCTTTCTGAAAGCCTGCTGGTCAATTCATTCATGATAGCCGCGGAGTGAGATTTACGTGTTCCCTGGATGTCTCCAATAGCGATCACTTTCAATCCTTTCATATTCACTTCTGCTGGCCTCTTGACCGTATAAACCTGCCCCGTAACACCGCATGAAATAAAAAATACCGGCATAATATAACAAATAATCCATACAAACTTTTTCATAAAACAACTCCCTTTCCTTTTCAAGAAATCCTGCAATATTATAACACGCTGTTTTTTATATTTCAGTCCAAATAAATTTGAGGTAAATTTTTTGTGTTCCTAAACAAAAAGAGTTTCAGATGGTTGGACGAATTTCTTTAATCCATTTAATAACTTGTTTAACATCCTGAGAGAGCTTCGTGAAGTCTTTATTTTTAATAATTTCTTTAGTGATTAAATTGGACCCGATCCCTACGCATGATACTCCCGCGGAGAACCATTCTCCTAAAGACTCTTTTGTCGGCTCTACTCCGCCGGTCGGCATAATGGAGGTCCAGGGGCATGGCCCTTTGATCGATTTTACGAAACCGGGGCCGCCCATTTCTTTACCAGGAAAAATCTTGCAAATCTCCACACCCAGAGCTTCCGCGTTATGGATTTCGGTAACGCTTCCGCACCCAGGGCTATAAGGGATTTTTCTTTTGTTGCAAAGGATAGCCGTTTCCTCATCCAGGCATGGCCCTACCACAAAATTAGCCCCTTGAGCGATATACAATGCGGCGGTAGGCGCGTCGACAATTGAACCGACCCCCAGTATTACTTCCGGCCTATTCTTTTTACAAAAAATTTCTAATTCTTTAAAAACACCAATTGCGCCATCGCCCCGGTTAGTCATTTCTACACAGACAGCTCCGCCGTCAGCACAGGCATCGACTATCCCTTTTGCTGTTTCCACGTCTTCATGGTAAAAAACGGGAATTAATCCTACCTTTTCCATACTGGTTAAGACAAAAAGCCTTCTAAACCTTGCCATATAGCCCCCTCCTCATTTTTCTTTTTAGAACTGCCCTAAATAGACTTAATCGTGCTCGCAAGTCCCAGCGCCGTGCGGGTGTTTATGGGAAAGCTCGCTTTCTTCCGCTTCACGCACAGAAGCGATGGCCACATCAAAATGAAGCGTTTTTCCGGCTAGCGGATGATTTCCATCCAGCGTGACTTTGTCTTCTTCAATCTTAGATACCATCATTGCAAAATTGCCCTGGTCGGAATGCAATTCCAGCGGCATACCTACTTTTAAATCTTTAATTTGAGTAAAATTTTCTTTGCCTGCCGTAAGCACGCGCGATTCGTCATAAACGCCATAGCCTTTTTCAGGCGGAATGGTGGCCTGAAAGCTGTCGCCTGTTTTCTTGCCTTCCATTGCGGCTTCAAGTCCGGAAATGATAGAGCCGATTCCGTGAATGTAAGCGAGCGGTTCGCCGCCTTTTGACGAGTCCAGAACAACACCGTCATCGCCGGTCAGAGTATAATCAAAAGTTACCACTTTGTTTTTTGAAATTTCCATACGTTACCTCTCACTGTTTTTAGACTACAACTTTTATTCTAAGGGCGACTTATTTTAAAATCAATGAAATAAAAAAATTATTTTTTATTTTTTAGAAGTAGTTAAAAGTACAATAAAAAAAGCCTTGCTATGTAAATTTGAGGCCTCATAAAATCTTCTTGACAAACAGGCACGCTTTCAATTAAAATAAAGCGGTTTTATTTTAACTAAAGGAAGGTTTTATGAAATACCATTTCGGCGACAAAATCCGCGAGATCCGGGAAAGAAAGCAATTGACTTTGAAAGAAGTGGCCGGACGCGCCGCTTTAAGCGAAAGTTTGATTTCGCAGATTGAAAGAAACAGGATTTCTCCAGCAATAGACACTTTATTAAAAATCGTGGATATTCTGGATATCGATTTGAATTATATTTTCAGCGACTTTAAAAAAGAGCGCTCTATTCATTTAGTCCGCGCCAGCGAACGCAATAAACTCGTTATGGATAATGTTATTTACGAACAACTCTCGCGCACTGTTTCTACCGAAGAGGAGCATGAGATGGAAGCTTATTTTTTAGAAATACCGGTGGGGGCGGAAAAGGGCAGTAGAGAATACGGCCATCCCGGGAAAGAGCTGGGAGTTATTATTGAAGGGGAAGGTGAGTTTCAGATTGGAACTAAAACTTATGCTTTATCCGCCGGGGACAGCATTTCTTTCTCAGCAGATGCTCCTCATGGTTTGAAGAATACTGGTAAGATTTCTTTAAAGGCCTTCTGGGTTACTACACCGCCTAAGCAGTTGTTTGGGAGCGCCCGTCAAATATAGAACATGGAAGAAAGTTCTTTCTTCAATTTGTTGTATTCATTCAACAAATAATCCAGTGTGATGGAATCAACCAGGGAATTGATGCTTTCATTGAGCTTTTCCCAGACATTGAGCTGAATGCAGTATTCAACTGTCTGGCCGGGTTCTTTTGCCATTGCCGGGTCAATGACAGACAGGTCGCCTTCGAGAGCCCGTAAGACAGCCCCTACAGTTGTTTTTGAAGGCGGTTGTGTCAGCTTATACCCGCCTTGAGAGCCCTTTACACTTTTTACAATACCAGCATTTCGCAACGCTGTAAACATCTGTTCCAGATAGCGCAAAGAAATATTCTGACGAGTAGCGATATTATTCAAAGCGACATGCTCTTTAGTGCCGTAAATAGCCAGATCCAGCAAAGCAACCAATCCATACCTTCCTTTGGTAGATATCCTCATAAAAACCTCTATTAAAATGCTGCAGGATTGTTATAGTTAAACCGCGTTTATGGCTTTAAAAATACGCCTTAATAAGGATTATTTCCCTATTTCTGACAGCAGCCGCTAAATCGGAGAGAATTGTATTCCCTTTTATCTCCACTGTCTTTCCCGCATGATCCGTCAACACAATGTTTTTTATCGCCGCTTTCCATGTATCCTTACGGTCCGGATTGACATAAATAACCGGGATAGAGGATAAAAATTTAAACGCAAAACTACCTTTCTCCAGATTCAGCTCCTGCTTCTGCCCCTTTTTGTCATACAAAAAGACCGTTTGCGCCTCTTTAATAAAAAATTCTCCCGGAAGAATGGGCGCGAGCCTCAAAGCTAAATTTTTCTTTTCGTCCAGAATAAATGGAGAAGCCCCACAGGTCAAAATCAGCCACATCTGCACAAACTCAGCCGTGGAGCCGCTCAAGCGGGCGTAAAAACCACGCCCTTGATTCTCGTTATCCGGGAAAACGCTGCTCGCGATAAAAGAGGAATTTTCAAAAATACTCCTGCCATAAACTTTCGGTTCCAAAAATGGTGGGAAAACATTTTTCGCGATTTGAAAAAATTCCTCAGCCAGCCCTTTTTTGAGAAGCTCCAGTAAATACTTGTATTCCATATGCATCCAGATGGATTCATTTTCCAGCCAGCCTCTCTGAAACACACGTGCCCTGCCGATCTCCAGGCTTTCGCCTTCTAATGAGTCATTTACCTTAAACATCTTTAAGTTTTTATCATAAAGGCCGCTTTTTAAAACCTTCTCATGAATTTCGCGTACTCTCTCCGGATCATCTTCTGTTCGAATAGCATGCACAATCCCTTCTAGAAAAAGCGGAAGCGGCTTTTGCCGAAAAGCCTTTGGCCAGACATGGGAAAGCGGCTCTGAACCCTCTGGTTTCTCAAAATCCAGAACCTCATGGATAAAATAGGTAAAAGGCAATCCTGTTTTTGGATCCATGGATTTCGCAAGTCCTTTCTCAATTTTTGACAACGACTGACTGGAAAAACCCTCCCATTCGGCAATAGAAACGCTTTCCAAAGTACCTTCCATGCCTTTCAGAATGTCCGCCCGGTATTTTTCTTTCGCGTTGTTTACCTGGTCCCAATGAGAAAAATCATCCAATTGTTTGTTTTCGAATATCCTCTTTAGTTCTTCAAAAAGAACGCGCGCCTCACGGGGAATGGAAACTTTTGTTTCAGCAGAAATATCAAATCTTTTGAACATTTCTGAAAGCATTTTGAGAAGCCTTTTCAGCTCAAATGTTTCGCTGACAGATGAGCCAAAAAGGCCAGGCATACCATTCAAGGCATCGTACCAGTTGGGTTTGTTGGCTTCAAATTCGATTCCTACTCCAAAGGGATCCAGATTCGAGATTTTTGTCAAAGCCAGAACAAAAAGCTTCGCGGCTAAATTCGTTTTGTAAATCTCTCCTTCTCCCCATTTTGTCCTGACTGTGAAAGGATTTTTTTCTCTTTTCAAGAGCCTGTCTTTCTTAGCTTTGTCCTCAACCTCGCTCTTGTACTGACGGACTCCATGCTGGGTCAGAAAATAACGGTCTTTCCGCGGCGCGACATGGGCGTAATTCTCATAAAAAGTAAAACTTTTATCTTCCAGCAATAATTCTTTGCCCTTTTCAGGGAAAACAGCAAAATAGCTCTCCAGAAGATCCAGATTGTAGGCCCAATGATCTGTCCAGAAGCCCTCTCCATGCTCCGCGCTTTCATAGGGCTCACAAAATCCGAGAAGTTTCGCGATAAATTCCTCCCGGCTTATGGGCAATTTAACTTTCTGTTCTTCTATCCATAAAAGAAGCTCCCCCGCGGAGAAACTTTTTTTCATAAATTCGAAAATCTTTTCCTGCTCATTCCCCGTATGCTTACCCAAAAATTCCTTCAAAGCTTTTTCATCTTGAACCAGAAAACGGGTCCCTTGAATGACCAATGGGTTATATCCATCCAATTGAATCAAGTTCATAAAAGTCTGTATCAGGCTTTTGCCTAATTCCGGGTAGAAGACAATATCGCTTCTGCGGTTTTGATTGACATCCCGGTAATTTCCATTCCCCTGCGAAAAATAGGTAGGCGGAACCTTAAAGGCATTATAATCCCTTTCTAAATCCCCATGTTTTCTAGAATAAGTATAAAAAACCTTTTTTGAATCTCCACCGTCCAGAACACAAGGCATACCGCCCCTGATTACATTATCCAGATAGCTCTGCCTGGCATAAAGGTCAAAACGCTTTTCTGCTGATACGGTCCAGACATGGCCCTCTATTCCCGCGATCAACTCCCTGTTCTCCAGAAATTTCCGCTCGACATACGATTCCAGATTACCAATCTTAGCGGCAAAATCAAGAAATTTCTCCCGGTTTTTCGCGCTGCCGCATAAACTGTAAAAGCTTCTCTCTTCGCCGGCCTTTAATGAAAAATGATGGAGAGAAAACGCGCATGGGAAAAGATTCCTCACTCTTTGATCGCTGGAGACAATAAAGCCTTTTTCTCGAAGAAAACCTTCAGGCCGGGTCATCGCCTCATTATTTCCAAAAATCAGAGCCGGATCCACTATCATTTCTGCAAAATTTGATTGTCCCTGGCCTTTTGAAAAATAAAAATGCCCGTTCTTTATCAGTTCTACTTCGGCAGAGTCCTGCATACTCACCGGAATTTTATAAAAAGGCTTATTTTCAGCCAGATTTTCTACACTGGCATGGGCTTCCGCCAGATAGGTCATATTCTTCATCACCCAATTATTGAGCCCGGACGCCATAATCTGCGGCAGGCCATCCAGAATCTCCAGACTCTTTTCCTGCCGGCTATTATTTCGAATAGTCACTTTTCTGACTAAAGCCCCCACTGTGTCCTGGGGAAGGGTAAAATAAGAAACCCGGGTTTGAATTTCATCCTTATGATTTTCTTCCTCAATTTCCAGATGGCTGGAATAAATCCTCATAGTCTGCGTAGCCGATTCCTCTTCAGCCGGAGGTTTTTTTTCAAAGGCTTCAAAATAATCACTTCCATTTATTTTAATAAAAGTCCTGAAGCCGATACTCGGGACAAGCTGATAAGCCCGGTTGGCGGAAAAAAATTCCACAATGGCTTTATCCTTTTCTTCCAGGCCAAAACTGGCTATGCCCTGCCCCCGATTGACATAAAACACCCACATCGGAATGCCATACATTCCAGCTATCCCCGGCAAAAAGCTCGAAAAAGGCTTTGCGGAAAGGTAATTTTTAATAATGAAACTGCCGTCATTCCCAATTTCATAAATGGCTTCCTTCATTTTGCTCAAGGCCTTCCTCCTTGCAAGCGGACAGCAGAACCTCGAATCGTTTCTTTTTGTTCTTCAGATAAGGTATAAAAAGAGGTGTTGCTTTTATCCGTATTTTTGTTTTCTATTATCAAAATGCTCGCGTCTTCGCTCATCGTACAGCCATGCCAGACAGATTTCTTTATATTGTAGATTTTACAAGGCTGCATCTCCGTAACATGAATTTTTTCAGCTCTGTCATTTCCCTCTCCAAGAAATAAAAAAACCTTTCCTTTTAAAAGAACAAACACTTCATCTGTTTCATTATGCCGTTCCAGTGTATTCAGGCGTTCAAGAATAATCTCGTCAATAAAATTCAATACCGCCACTCTCCATTGCCCATAATCCACAACAGGAGAATAGCCAATGCCTGTAAACTCTTTGACTTCCATCAAAGTTTCGGGAATGCTCATAGAAACTCCTTTTTTTATGCCTGCCTCCCTCTTTTAAAAGGGGGAAATTCATTTCATAACATTACCTTTACCCCAATTCCACCTCTATTTTATGCAATGTTTCTATCGCCAATTCCGCGATAAACTTTCGCTCTACCAGAGGCGCATTTTCTTCTCTTTGAAAAACGATTTCTTTGCCATCTATTTTTATATTTTTCACCGTGTATTTTCCATATCCCAGCAAAGCCGGATTTTTGTAACAGATTTCCAGGTTTCTATCCGCGAAAAGGGTTATGACCCGCGCTTCTCCCTTTTTATCAAACTGCTCTCTCAAAAGCTTGGGTTCAAAAGCCAGATTTCCCCATCTGCCTTTGACTCCATAAACCTCCGTCAACACTGTGAGAAGCAGCCAGCTCGCCGAACCGGTCAGATAATGGTACATACCCCGTTTCTTCTCGTTAATATATTCAGGAATACCGGGATAAATCCGCGCGTTTGAAAAATCAGTAGAAAGCTTATACATTGAGGAAAGCACATCCCAGCCCTCGGACACAAAACCTCGCTGGTACAAGGCATTCGCGTACATAATCGCCATATGAGAAAACACCGCGCCATTTTCTTTATGACCAAAGGCAAAACCAAACCCCCTGCCGAGATCCAGTTTTAATTCATGAAAATCCGTGTTCAGGCGGTAACCGCCTATTTTTGAATCCTTCAAGTATTGCTTTACGGCAGTAGACGCTTTTTTCACCTGTTCTTCAGTAGCCGTATTTCCCATAATGGCAAAAGTTTGTCCGGTGAGCGTCATCCGGACGCCGGAATCAAAATCCCCCTCGACTCTATTGCCTTTGTTGTCGTAATACCCGTTAAACCACTCAAATCCTTCCTCATTTTGGATCCATTCCTTCTCGCGGATGTGTTTTGCCATCCATTCCGATTTCTGTTTCAGGTCAGAAGCCAATGCTTCAATCTGAATTTTCACTTTACTGCCGGAAACGTTGTGCCGTAACGATTCATAATAGCTTGAAAGCCTCTCCCGCTTCGCGCTGACCGAATCATAATCTACTTTTGCAGAAAGCGTATCAAAGAGAATGACCATCTCCGAGGCTGTTTCAATTTCCGAAATGCCTTTCCTGTTTTTTAGTTCCATCAGCAGTTTGTTGATTTCCATGAGATTGGAAGCGTAAAAAGCGCTGAAAGCAACGCTTTCCCCTTTCTCCCGAGCCATGTCTAAAGCGTCATTCCAATCCGCGCCTTCCAGCAGAATATTGTTGTGCTCCCCTACATTAAAAAATTGGACAACATTCTGCAGTAAAATATGCTCTAATATTGAGCCCCGGTAAATTTCGCCATTTTCGGCCTTCTGCCGATTGCCGTAAACGGAAGACCATGCTTCATCCAGGGCTGTTGAACGACTGATCTGTCTGTCTTTAAAGTAGGTTTGATTTTCCAGAAGAAAATCCATATCTCCGCTGAGGTCCAGATAAAGCTTTGTGGTGAGAAACGGCCATGCGCCATGGTCCATCCAGACTCTGGAAATATTGTTCCTATCCGCGATAAATTCGCCTGGCAAAGACCCAATAATAGTAGCGTTGCTGCCGTCCATTCTCACACCGGCGTAATTATTTAATAAAAGGCCTCTCACTTCTTTGGGCTCCATCAGCAATAACGCGAGGCAATCCTGCCACAGGTCCCTCCAGCCCCTTCCGCCGCGGCCATAATCGTGGTGAGGAAGGAAAGAACATCCGTATATCCTGCGAAGAATAGGCTGAAGGGCTGTCCATTTCAGCCAGAGGTTAAAGCGGGGATCTCCGCTTTTAAAACAAAGAGCTTTTAATTTATCCTGCCAGAATTTTTTATTGTCTTTCAAATGTTTCTCAAACAATTCTATCGAACAGTATTTCTTGGCTAACTCGCTGGAGTAAAAACCTTCCTGCCAGATTCCCATCGCTAAGACGTATTCCTGAGAACTTTCCGGCGGCAAAACCAGATCCCGGAAACGTATCGCGCCAATTGCTTCATAACCTTGCACAATTTCCCCGGAAGGCAGAAAGTTTTTCCGATTAGCCGCCACGATTTCCGGCCACTCAAAACTTCCCCCTTCACCGATGAATTCTTCCACCACGGGAAAAAAGCCAACGGGCGGCGTGCCATTTCCTTCCGCGCCCAACACCCCATAACAAACAGAATTAACCTTATGGCCTCTTTCATCAAAAGAAAGCGCCGGCTTCACTTCGACTCCATATTCAACCGTCTTTATTCTATGCAAAAGAGACGTAACATGACGATGATCCCGGACGTTGTCTGCCGAACGGCCATAAACGGGAATAGCAGAAGTAGGCGTTATTTTTATATCTTTCTTACCAATATTGGTAATCTTCACTTTGAGAAGCTCAACTTTATCTTGAGTTGCCGGCACAAAGCTGGTCATTTCAGTTCGAATACCAATTCTCTTGTTTTCACGGATGACACGGTGCCACAAAAAGCCGCATTCCAGCCTGACTTTCTCCTCCTCTTCCCGCACAAACTGATTGGCCATCTGCGGGGAAGAATTCCCGGAAGCCGACCATGCGCCGAAACCCTCCAGATAAAACCAGAAATTCCGGGCGCTTCGGGAATTATGCAGATCCTCCGAAGAAACCGGCGCCATTAAAAAGGTGTTCTGGCTTGTTTTGATATCCCCCCCCAGAAGCGGGGTGATAGAAGACATGAGCCCTGCCTCATTCGCGAGAGGGAAATAAAGATAATTGCTATTCTGAGGATTTTCAAGATAAAAGTCCCCCTCTTCCCCCAAGAAATGCCAGCCATCCATTTTTTTTAAATCCATACTTTACCCCTATAAACAAATAATCCAGCCCCTAAAAAAGAGGCTGGATTATTTTAAAATAAAGATTTTATTTAATCAAGAAATCAAAATCCGTTTACTTTTTACCGCCCGCGTTTGTTGAAGTAACAGCGTCATCCCTGCCCATCTGCATACGGTATTTTTCCTGCTGATATAGATAGAGGTCTTCCGTCAGCCGCTGGTCCTCAAAATTCTGCCGGGTTCTCGTTTTCTTTGTGATAATACCCCAAACTTCTTCATCCTTGATATCCTGTGTAGTAGCCGGATCCACTATATAAGGAGTGTATTCCATCTCCATGGATTTAATATAAGTAACAAAATCCCCACCCAATTCAGCGGACGGCCTGTAAATAACAATAGAATCCAGAACCATATAGGGAACATCGTAAGGATAAAGCGGCTCTCTTTTCAGCACCTTGGAAGTGATGCTTTCCGTAAAATTTGGGTTGTTGAAAACCAATTTTCTCCAGCCGTCAAAATACAGCCAGCCCAGAAAATATTCATGGATATTTTCCATCCGGTCTTTTAAACGTACAGCCAGCCCAAACCGGTAATTTTTTCCGTTCACCCAGACTGCAATAGATTTAATTTCAGCTACATTAGGCATAACACCGTTTTCAGCGTTTGCGTATTGTCCGTTTGTATCGTATATTTTCACAGGAAATGGCGGCTTGATAAGAGCGTAACTATTATTATTCCATTTTGGGAAATGAACACGAACGCCCAGAGTTGTTCCAAAACGTTGACTGCTCACTGGTTTGCAGTAACTTAAAATTTTGTTGTTAATATCACCTGAAGATTCGTTTAATTCGACTTTCCAGCTTTCTAAAAGATAATCTTTGTAGCCTATTACTACTTTGGGAGAACCGTCTACATTTGTAATGTAGCTTTCAGCCGGTTCTGAAAACTGGGATTTTATATTTTCATCGTATTTGGAAAAATCGATCAGGGTTCTTGTGATAATTGAATTGGCCGATCCAAAAAATAACACTATCAAGACAGTAGCTGTAAACGAGATTTTCCTCTTCATAGTTCCCTCTCCTTTCTATAACTATTTGTATTCTATAATCGTTACCTCAAGAATCGGCATTTTTCCCAAACGCATTACTTTTTACTCAGAAAAGTTTTAAAAAGTTTGGCTTTAATCCATTTTTCCTTTAAAATAATCAGAAAAATGGAGCAGAATGAATGGCAAAATTGGAATTAATCACTTACGGCAATCCTTTGTTGAGAAGAAAGGCAGAAGAAGTAAAAGGATTCACGAAGGAAATTTCTTTTGTGATTCGGGATATGGAAGAAACTCTATCCGAAGAAAATGGGATTGGCCTTGCCGCTCCTCAAATAGGCATATCGAAGCAAATTTTAATAATCGATCTCACAAAATCAAAAGAAGAAAGAAAGATCGCTCTCTTAAATCCAAAAATTATCTATAAATCTTCAGATGAAGTTGAATATGAAGAAGGGTGTCTTTCAGTCCCTGGCGTCTGGAACAGTGTAAAGAGGCCTAATTCTATTAAAATAAAAGGCATACTTGCCTCAGGCAAAACTTTAATCATCGATGCTTCCGACCTTTTTGCGAGGGCGCTTCAGCATGAGACAGACCACCTCGAAGGGAAACTTTTCATTGATTATCTTTCTTCTCAAGAAAAAGATATCCACAAAGAGAAGATCGAAGAAATTCTGGATAAAAACAAAATCAAACTGGGAAAAGTCTGCCTATGAAAATTGTATTCTGGGGCAATTCTCTGTTTTCTATGCCTTCGCTGGCAATGCTTTTTCAGTATCATGAAATCGCTGCCGTTGTCACCAATCCGGACGCGAAATGCGGCAGAGGTTACCAGGAGTCGAGAATGACCTTGGTAAAAGAATTCGCCCTCAAAAATCAATTGCCTGTCTTTCAGCCATGCGATCTGAAAGACGAATCCTTCTTCGTGGAAGTTTCCAGAATAAAACCTGATTTTTTCATTGTCGTATCTTACGGCATGATCTTGCCGGAAAAAATGCTCTCTTTGCCGAAATACCATTCATTTAATTTGCATGCCTCGCTTCTGCCGAAATACCGCGGCGCTTCGCCGATACAGACGGCATTGTTAAATGGCGATAAAGAGACCGGCAATACGGTTCAATTGATGTCAAAAAAAATGGATGCCGGCGACATCGTTTTACAGAGAAAAACAGCCATCCTTCCAGAGGATAACTATCAAAGCCTTTCCGAAAAGTTGGCCAGGGAAGGGGCATCTCTTTTAAAAGAAGCGATAGAATTAACGTTGAAATCTCCCGGGAATGGAACTCCTCAAAATGAGAATGAAGCCACTTATACAAAATTGATAAAAAAAGAAGACGGCAGAGTCTCTTTTGTTGAAAATACAGCCGAACAAATTTATAATAAGGGAAGAGCTTTTTCGGAGTGGCCGGGTATTTTTTCTTATCAGGGCGGAAATCCTGTTTATTTCACTGAAATACAGAAAATAAGCACGCCCGGCAAAGCCTCTCCCGGCGAGATTGTTCAGGCGGATAAAAAAGCGCTGACGGTAGCATGCAAGGAAGATATCATTAGTATCTTGAAATTAAAACCGGCCGGAAAGAAAGAAATGGATTTTGTCAGTTTTATTAATGGATATAAACCAGTTGTAGGAAAGTTGTTTTAGGGAACACGAAGAAAAATCCCCCCAACCCCCTTTAAAAGGGGAAGGAAGACCATAGGAGTTTGTATGAAGTTAAAAACTTCCGCGATAAAAGAGATTTACAAAAAAATCAAAATATTGATTATCAAATTAGAAAAGAAAATGCGCGATTATTTCAGCGCTAAAGGGGCGGATATTTATACCCGCTTTGTGCGTCGGATGTTTTTTGTATTGACCGCAGCGGCTGTTACAGCAGTCATTATTATTGGTGTGATACTCTCTATCGCCAGCATAGCAAAACCCCTCGCAAAAGTGCCGGATGTCAAAGGCATGAACGTTCTGGAAGCTGCCATTGAGGTACAGAAAAAAGGGCTTACCCTCGAGGTGGACACAAAGTTTGATCCGGCTACCGATCGTTTCACGGTAATCGATCAATATCCCGGTAAAGGCGCGACGGTGCGAAAAGGCCGTGCGGTCACTCTGGTAGTCAGCATGGGCAAAGACGTTTATATTACCCCCAATTTGACCGGCAAATCCAGGGAAGAAGCGGAAAAAATGCTCAATGAATTAAATATCAGTTATGAAATCACGGTCCTTCAGTCAGCCGATTTCGCTCTGGATACCGTCGTTAGTCAGGACATTCCACCGAAAACGGAGAAAGACCGGAATGTAAAGATAAAACTTTTAGTCAACTCCGATGTGGGCAGGGGGGATTTCAGGATTTCTGATTATACAAAACAATCTGTCGATAACGTAGTCAAGACGCTCGTTTTTAATTCCATCCAGCCGCTCATTGAGAAAGTCCCTTCCCGTAACCCGGATGAAGATGGTTTTGTGCTTTCTCAGAGCGTCAGCGCGGGCACAGTAGTACCGAAAAACTCCGATATCCGGCTTCAAGTCGGCGTTTATGGAGAAGACGACCTGGAGGCCGAGAAATACAATTATTATGTTTTTTCATATTATTTCGCGCCGCCGGCTTCGGAAAACTCAAACCAGAACAACTCCACTAACATAGCCGAAGAACAGCAAACCGTGAAGATCATTTTATCTGATGAAAAAAACACTCAAGCAGAAATATTTAATAAATCCGTACGTTATGGAGAAACGATCGCTCTTGCATTCAAGGCCTTCGGCAAAGCAAAGCTTTCGCTCATTGTAAACAACAACTTTGTCAAGGAAATACCTTATGAATAAAAAGAAGGCAGCTCCTTCTCTTTTTGCCGCAGACTTTTTCTATTTATCCCGCGAACTAGAAAAAATAAAATCGTCCGGCGTGGACATGATTCATTATGATGTGATGGACAATCACTTTGTGCCAAATATTTCCTTTGGCCCAAAGCTAATAGAAGACATCGCTTCGAAAGTAGGCATTCCCGCGGATGTCCATCTTATGATTGATCTCGAGGCTTCCAGCTTAGATGCTTTTCTTTCCCTCCCTATTGAACACATTACGATTCATTTAGAAGCCGCTCAGAATAATCTTTTGTCCCTTCTGAAAAAAATAAAAAAGTCTGGGAAGACAGCAGGGCTTTCCATTAAACCGAAAACTCCCTTGAAAACCTTAGAACCTTTCCTGAAAGAAATTGACCTCATCCTTTTAATGAGCGTAGAACCTGGCTTTTCAGGGCAATCTTTTATAAAAAAATCTTTAGAAAGGTTGAAAAATTTGAAGCAGTCAATTGGCGATTTGCCGGTAACCATACAGATAGATGGTGGAATCAGCCGGGATAATTACCGGAATGTTTTAGAAGCCGGCGCGGATTTTTTAGTCATTGGGTCCGCTTTTTTTAAAGATAAAGACCCCGGAGAATGGGTGAGGGAAATTAAGGGGTATTAATTCCCCCTTAAAAAAGGGGGAATACCTGAGTTTAAGGAATTATTTATGAAAAGACTTATTTTTCTAATTTCATTTTTATTACTCTTCTCGATTCTTTACAGCGCGGATTTTGACCTCTATTTAAACCATTTGGCCAATATTTCCGAGGGTAAATACAAAAGCATGCCCCAGATGAACCTCAGCATTCAGGGCTCTCTCGGAATGGGTGAGACGATTCCGGGTGAGCTGTTGCTATTCGGAAAAGGAGATTCATCCGCCATTTCTTCTTATGGCGGAAAAATTCAAACCCGGGCTGGAAATTATTTCACGGCTTTAGTCCCTACCACTTCCCTCCCAGCTATCAGAAGCGAAAAAAGAATTGAATTCCTTCATTACCGGCCCTTTGTCAAAAAATATACCGACCTGGCCGTGCCCTATGTTTCCGGTGATCAAACCTACACCATCGGTTACAAGGGGGACGATGTCATTGTCGGCGTCGTAGATACGGGAATCGATATATCCCACCCTGATTTTACTACGGAAAACGGACTTTCGAGGATTCTTACTATCTGGGACCAAACCATAATAAATCCCAGAGTGATCCCTTATGGATTTGACTACGGCAGGGAATGGACAAAATACGAAATCGACCAGGGGCTTTGTACCGAAATAGACAAAGATGCCCATGGCACCCATGTGTCCGGCATCGCGGCAGGGAATGGCAAGGCTTCTCAGGGACAATTCAGAGGCGTATCGCCTTCCGCGAATATTATTTTCGTAAAGCTTAATTTCGCGAGCCTCGGCTATGTATTAGACGCGGTAAATTATATTTTTTATAAGGCAAGGTCGTTGGGCAAACCCTGCGTAATCAATTTAAGCCTGGGTACCCAATCTGGAAGCCACACAGAGCTGGATACCTTTAATCAAGCGATGGACAGCGTGGTGGATTTCTACGGGAGAAAAGGCAATATCATTGTCTGGGCGGCAGGAAATGAAGCAGGCGACGATATTCACGCCATGCAATCGGTTTCTTCTTCAGCTAATATTTCTTTTAATATGGCTTATAATATCGACCCATTTTACGCCGATTTTTGGTGGCCTTCCGGGGATTTGACTATCGCCCTGTTGCGCGGGCCTGGAAACACCAACATCAGTTTTACCAATACAGGGACTTTTAGTTCCATCCAGACCGCAGAAGCAACACTATCCGTTGCCAATGAGGCGGGTGAAAAAAGAATATCGCTTAATCTTCATACAGCATCAACAGGTAACTGGCAGCTCATTGTTTTATCGAATACAACTACCGTCCAGGTAGACGGCTATATCAACAATATGAATCAGATAAAAAACTTTTTCAGCAGCGGTGTCAGCATAAGCAATTCGCTTTCCGCGACCGCCTGCCAGAAAGAAAGCCTTAGCATTGGGGCTATGGTCACACGACAAACTTATACCGATTATCTGGGAACGCCTCATTCTTCATCAGACACCCTCTACGACATCACTTCCTACTCCGGAAGAGGGCCTTCCCGGGATAATAAAAACAAACCGGATGTCAGCGCCCCAGGGACATTTTTGATCGCCCCGCTTTCTTCTACTGTACGGAATTCTATCAGTTCTCAGGATAAATACAACAATTACTACGCGGTTCTGCAGGGCACCAGTATGGCCGCGCCTATGGCAACAGGCGTCATCGCTCAGATGCTGGAAAAAGAACCCTATCTGACTGTAGACGATGTCCGGCAGAAGTTCTCCCAATATGCTAAAACCAATGATTATAAACTCAGCAGAGTCTGGGACAATGCCTTCGGCTATGGAATAGTGGACCTCGCGTTTCTGCCTTCAATAGACGCATCGCAGGCAAGTCTGGATATCATTATAAAAAACAATATTTTGAATTTTTCAAGTGATAAAGACAATCTCTTTTTCGCTTTATTCCGATCGAATTCCTCGCAGATCGGAAAAAACGTGAATTTAAAAATTTTTGATAAAAACGGCAATCTCATTCGAAATTTTGGCCCTGAAAAGGTAAATCAAATAGAGGTAAAAACTTATGTGTGGGACGGAAAAGACCAATTCGGCAGAATCGCGCGGCCGGGTTTGTATTTCGCGGTTATCAGCCTGGACAGTTTGTCTTCTCGTTATTCTATTCTGGTCGTGCGATAAGGCCTTTTCCCTTTTTGCTTCGGAGTTTCTAGAACCAAATACTGTCTTTTACCGGTCAGCGGGGAATATAACGTCGCTGGAGCAGAAAGAACTATTTTCTTCGAAAGAAAAATTGATTCTGGATACCGATATTTCTTATCTTTATCAGGCCCTTTCCCGCGATACGGTTTCTATTAAAAATCTTTTGTGGGAAACTTCCTTTTTCGCGGATGTTATTTTTATGCCTTTTTTTATGTCTTACGACGACACAGGCACATCCAATACGCAGTTTCCCCTTTCTACAGTCCTCGGAATGAAGCTGCCGTTTTCCATCGGCGACAATCTGCGCATTGCCTTGAAAGGCCAGGCCGGAATGGAATTTATTCCCGATTATAATTATATGTTCAATTTTATTTACGGACTTTCCGGTAATATTGCTTACGGCCTGAATGACCGCCTGTCTTTCGGCTTCACAGGAGGAACAGGCGATTTTAAAACCTTCCTTTTAGAGTTTGGAACGAGCTATAATTTTGATCCTTTGCAGATAATGCTGGCTTTCGCGCTTGACGGGAACTATAAAACGCTGAAGGCGGGATTTGTTTTTCCTCTGAATAAAAGCGTGGTGTTTTTATGGGGAGGAAACTATACCTTTGAATACAATGGCTGGAATATCACCGCCGGCTCAGAATTTAATCACCTTTATATTTTTAATGTAGATTCCGCGGCCGGGTTCAGCCTATCTTTTAATCTGGCAGCCGGCATATCCGCCAGCTTCAACTGGAAGTTTTATTTTGAGAAGACAAAGGAG
>JAGVOW010000037.1 GCA_020052515.1 Brevinematales bacterium
AATGATTCGCTTCCGCTATTGATTTATCACTATTACCCTAAGGGGAAAAAGAGGGAACGGAGGAAACGAGCTTTATGAAGGTTGCTGAAAACATCAAGGAAAAATACACTTATCCGATCAATCAGGTGCTGGGCGTTATCCTGGGCGGAGGAAAAGGGACACGCCTTTATCCCCTGACCAAAGACCGTTCGAAGCCCGCTGTGCCATTTGGAGGAAATTACCGATTGATTGATATCCCTATCAGCAACTGCATTAATTCCGGTATCAACCGTGTCTTTGTGATGACCCAGTTCAACTCCGCCTCTTTAAACCGCCATGTAGTTCAGACATACAAGTTTGACATCTTTCACAACGGATTTGTTGATATTCTCGCGACAGAGCAGACGGTTGACAATTCTTCTTCCGGTTTTACGCAGGGAACAGCGGATGCCGTGCGAAGGGCACTCAAGCATTTCAACAGCTTCCGGGATTCCAGAAGCGCCAATTATGTCCTGATTCTATCAGGCGACCAGCTTTATAGAATGGACTATCGAAAAATTCTGGCCTGCCACCTGGAACATAAGGCTGAGATTACGCTGGGCATTATCCCGGTTTCGAAAGAAGATATCCCGCGGTTTGGTATTTTAAAGACAGACGATACTTTTAAAATCACAAATTTTGTAGAAAAGCCTAAGGCTATGGACGTCATCAAAGGGTGGGAAATACCAAAAAAATTCCTGCCCGAAAACAGTGAGGGGAAAAGTTATTTTGGCTCCATGGGAATGTATATTTTTAATATTGATACTCTCTACGATATTCTTCTGACACACCCGGAAATGCTGGATTTTGGGAAAGAAATACTGCCCTATTCTATTGAAAATAAATACCGCGTTTATGGTTTTGTCCATGATGAATACTGGGAGGACATCGGAACAATCAAGTCTTTTCATACAGCCAATATTGAATTAACAAAGCAAAATGCGCCTTTCAATCTTTACGAACCTGACGCGCCTTTCTTCAGCCACCCGCGCTTTCTCTCTCCTTCTGAAATTTCTTCCGCCGAAATAGAGCGCTGCATGATCAGCGACGGCATTATTATTCAGGATGCCCGGTTGAAAAATTCTATTATCGGAGTAAGAAGCATCATAAAAAAAGGGGTGCATATGGAAAATACTTTTATGATCGGCGCGGATTTTTATGAGACAGAAGAAGATAAGAAAGCTAACAGGGAAAAGAAAATACCCATTCCTGACATTGGGATCGGTGAAAATACTGTTATCAAAAACGCCATTTTAGACAAAAATTGCCGCATCGGTAAAAACGTCAAAATCATCAACGCGGATAAAGTGGTAAATAAGGAAGAAAGAGACTACTCGATCGTCGATGGAATAGTCGTAGTGCCGAAAAATGCCGTTATCGGGGATGGAACAACAATATAAAGGAGAAAGCTTTCAGTGAAACGGGATTTTTTCTTCAAGGCATCGGCATTTTCTCTATCTGCTATGTTTTTTTGCTCGCTTTTAGCTGTTCCTTTTCAATTTTCTTTATATGCATCGCTTTTTTGCTACGCAATAAGTGTATTAAAGCGCCGCGAAAACATCTTTGTGGTCAAACCCGATCTGTCTGAAACCCTCTTTATTATCTTTTTCTTAACTACTGTTATTACAACAGCTACCGCGAACAATAAATTTAATGCTATGGAAGGCTTTCTGGCCGCTCTTCTTTATTTATTAGTTTACTGGTATTTTAAGATTTTTCCTGTATCCTGGAAACAATACCGGCTGTGGATGAATCTAATTTCCGCTTCGCTCATTATTTTTTGCGGTTTTGCGCTTCTGCATTACACAGTTTTCCCGGTTGACATTACCCTTTTCCCCGGCATGGTTTTTAGTCCTACAAACCCGCAGCTCTCTGACCGGCCTCTTATTTCTATCTTTCAACAGCCCGCTGTAGCGGCAAATTTGATTGTTATACCGCTTCTATTTGTTTTATGCTTCCTCACTTTGCGGTTTAAAGAACTCACCTGGGTTGAGAGGATAATGGGCGCGGCTGCTATTATGATAGACTTTTTAACCATAGTCGCGACACACAATCGGGGCTCGCTTTTGATACTCTCTGCCGGAATCATAACAACAGCGGTTTTGAGCCGGAAATTTCAGGTGCTTTTGCTTCTGGCCCTATTTGGATTTTTAATCGCCTGTCTGCCCAACGAAAAGTTTCAGAATACACTCAGCGATCCTATTAATTCCCCCAATATGCCGGGAAGGTTTCTACAATACAAAGCCGCCCTGGATGTTTTTACTCATTCAAATTGGCTGACCGGTATAGGCATTCTTAATTTTCAAGATGTCTTCAGGGAAAAATACCCTTCATTAAAAGAGAACATTTCCTATATCCACAACAATTACCTATCTCTTCTGATCGAAACAGGTATCCTTGGCTTCCTTTCATTTTTTGGTTTTCTCGGCCTAAGCCTCGTAAAACTGGGAAAAATTTGCTGGAAGAAAGCAAATCCCGCCGCTTTGACTGCTTTTGGCCTGGCTGTCGGGTTTTTACTCAATTCGCTTTTTGATTCGCTGTTTTATGTAATACCGATCGCTCTTCTAATTTTGATCGGGTTGGGGCTTGGTTCGAATGAAAAACTTAAGCTGGAATTCGACGAAAAGAGCAAAGCCAATCCTCAAAGTTGATATCTTTAAAAATTTTTGCGCTAAAATTCATTCAGATTTATAATGTTTTCTTAATAAAACAAGGGGGGGAAATGGAACCATCTGAAATAGATAAAACAAAACCCTATGCAATTATATACTCCTCAGAATGCAAAGGCTGCGAACGCTGTGTGCTGGCCTGCCCTAAAAATTCCCTGAAAATGAGCAAAAGCACAAATGAACGCGGCTATTATTATGCTGAATTCAGCGGTTCCTGCACCGGTTGCGCGAATTGCTATTATACCTGTCCGGAGCCTTCCGCTATTGAAGTGCATATTCCGAAGAAAACGTAGAGGAGAAAAAAATGGCTATTGAATTGGTGAAAGGAAATACGGCTGTTATTGTTGGCGCCCTTTACGCCGGCTGTGATGGCTTTTTTGGATACCCTATTACTCCGGCAAGCGAAGTCCTTCATGAGGCATCCCTTTACTTTCCAAAAGTAGGACGGACGTTTGTTCAGGCAGAATCAGAAGAAGCTTCTATTAATATGGTTTATGGCGGCGCTTCCGCCGGTCACCGGGTGATGACTGCCTCCTCCGGCCCTGGAATCAGTCTCATGCAGGAAGGCTTTTCTTATCTAGCGGGAGCTGAACTCCCCGCTGTAATAGTCAATATTATGAGGGCAGGCCCTGGCCTCGGTAATATAGGCCCTGAGCAGGGAGACTACAACCAGATGACAAAAGGCGGCGGCCATGGAAACTACCACAATATTGTCCTCGCTCCTAACTCCGTACAGGAAATGTGTGATTTTACCATAAAAGCCTTTGACCTCGCTTTCCAGTATCGGAACCCGGTTGTGGTATTGGCTGACGGCGTTTTGGGCCAGATGATAGAACCCCTTGAGTTTCCAAAAGAAGCAGCCCGGCCAAAAATAGATAAAAGCTGGGCGGTTGATGGAAGCTCAGAAACAAAGAACAATTTGATTACTTCTATTTTTATGGATTTTGATGTTCTGGAAAAGTTCAATCAAAAACTCCAGAAAAAATATGCCGAAATAGAAAAAAATCTTCAGGACTCTGAAGAGTACCTCACTGAAGACGCAAGCATTATACTGATTTCTTATGGAATATCCAGCCGCATCTGCCGCTCGGCTGTGGAAGAAGCCAGAAAAAAAGGCAAAAAAATCGGCCTCTTCCGCCCAAAAACGCTTTACCCTTTTCCAAAAAACACCTTAGAAAAACTTTCTCAGAAAAATGAAGTTACTTTTGTTTCAGTCGAAATGAGCAGCGGGCAAATGCGGGATGACATTCTTTTGTCCATTTTTCATAAAAGGCCGGTAGAATTGATCAATCGGATGGGCGGAAATTTGATTGAGCTGTCCGATGTCATGGCAGCGATAGACCGGATCTGGGGAAAAGGAGAAAAAAAATGAATGAAAAAGTAATAAAGCGGCCGGAGTCTTTTTATACCGTATTCGAAAGAAAAGGCGGCTCAGCGCCAACAGCCACCACTTATTGTCCGGGATGCGGCCATGGAATTCTTCATAAATTAATAGCTGAAGCAATGTCAGAATTAGAAATCACGGATAGATGCGTGTTTATAAGCCCGGTCGGCTGCGCTGTTTTTGCCTATTATTATTTTCATTGCGGGAATGTCCAGGCCGCGCATGGCAGGGCACCGGCTGTCGCGACCGCTATCTCCCGACTGGAAGATAATTCCATACTTATTTCTTACCAGGGTGATGGAGATCTGGCTTCTATCGGCTTGAATGAAACCCTCCAGGCGGCAAACCGCGGTGAGAAGATGGTTGTCTTCTTTGTAAACAATACAGTTTATGGTATGACCGGCGGCCAGATGGCCCCCACTACTCTGATTGGGGAAAAAACTGTCACTACGCTCAGCGGCCGAAATGCCCTTTTTGCCGGGCATCCCATTCAACTGTGTGAGATGGTTAATACCCTCAAATCCCCTGTATACATAGAAAGAGTTTCGCTTTCCGACATTGCCCATATCCGTAAAGCCAAAATGGCTGTTAAAAAGGCCCTGGAGATTCAAAAAGAAGGCAAGGGATACGCTTTTGTTGAGTTTCTTTCGCCCTGCCCAGACAACATAAAATTGGGCCCGGTTGAAACTGTTGAGTTTATCAACCATGAACTGGAAAAGGAGTTCCCTTTAGGCTGTTTCAGGGACAATATAGACTCCGCTCTTCCCATCCAGCGGCCAAAAAGTGATTTCAGCAAAGATTCTTTAGACAAAGCTTTTGGCCTGGAATCAAGCACTTCCAATAAAGCAAAGCTGGATCCCTCTTTTAAGCCAACTTTTTTAAAGATAGCAGGTTTTGGAGGACAGGGTGTCTTGAGCTTAGGGTTAACCTTAGCCGTCGCCGGGCAGGAATCCAGCCGGTTTGTTTCATGGTACCCCTCTTACGGGCCTGAGCAGAAAGGCGGTACTTCCAACTGTGGTGTTATCATCGATGGAAAACCAATCGATTCCCCTGCGGTTTATGAACCTACTATTCTTGTTGCTATGAACCGGCCTTCGCTGGACAAATTTATCGGGAGCGTTCGGCCAAATGGAATTGTTTTCTATGAAGCATCTATCGGGAAATACGACTTCCCCTCAGGAATAAAAAGCTTTGCGGTTCCGGCACAGGAAATCGCTGAAAGCGCCGGCTCAGGCAAAGCCGCAAACACGGCAATGCACGGAGCGATTGCGATTTTGGGCAATACAGGTTTATCTGACGGGGTTTTTGAACTCGCGATAAAAGAAACTTTTGCAAAGAAACCTTCCTTGATTCCCTTGAATCTGGAAGTTTTCAAAAGAGCAAAAGAATGGGCTGAAAAAATTTCTTAGTCTAAGCCTCAAATTCTATTTTAAATCCGGCGCCATGAGTCGAAATCGTCTCAATTTTTCCGTTTAGCTGTTTGATAAGCATATTTATCAATTGAAAACCAAAACTATGCGCGTCAAAAAAATTCACGCTTTTCGGCAATCCAACTCCGTCATCAAATACATTTAATTCATAAAAATCATTTACCCGCCGCATAGAAATGAAAATATTGCCTTTATCTAACAAATGAAAAGCGTA
Organism: Brevinematales bacterium; assembly: GCA_020052515.1. Lineage (GTDB taxonomy): Bacteria > Spirochaetota > Brevinematia > Brevinematales > JAOACQ01 > JAGVOW01. Next base: position 5,716 of record JAGVOW010000037.1, read on the forward strand.
TTTCAAAGAATTAGTAATAAGTTCATTGATGATCAAAGCGCATGGAATAGATTTTGTGATATCCAATACAATATGGCCTATATCAATTTTTATATTAATTGCCTTGTTCTCATCCTGATAAACACTTAACAATTCATTGGCTATTTCTTTTATATAAATATCAAAATCAATCAGCGAATAATCCGGTGTTTTATAAAGCATGGTATGAATTTTAGAAATTGAAAATATCTGATTCCTTAAATCTTTTAACAGATAAAGATTATGATCCCCTCTTATGCGGTTTGTTTTCAAACTCAGCAAGCTCAATATAATCTGGAGATTGTTTTTTACCCTGTGATGTATCTCTTCTATCAAAACATTTTTTTCTTTCAGATTTTTTTGGAATAACCCCACCAGAATGATAGCCAGAGTGGAAAAAATCGATAGGGAAGTAATATTGTCAATCAAATAGAGCAAACTCAGCCCTTTGATTTCTTTATTTAGAAAGTAATCAATCAAATAAAAGATCAACCCCAGGAAACTCACCCCGAACGTCATTCTCTTTGTAGTAAAAAACAAAAAGAACATAATAATAACCGGAATAAAAACAAT
>JAGVOW010000024.1 GCA_020052515.1 Brevinematales bacterium
ACACCATCAAAGATCCGAAAGGTGGATTGAAGAAAGACAAATAGATGCAGCAAAGCATAATTAAAGCAAATAAACCCGCATGGAAATAAAAAAGAACTTTGAAAATAGAAAGCGCGGTCTTTTTAATGTTTTCTCTCATAATCATTCCTTTTTAAGCCAACGGTATAAGCGACAATAATTATTGTCGCTTATACCGTTAAGTGCTACTTCCCCACACAAAACTGCGCAAATATTTTATCCAGAACCATTTCATCAAATTTCTTGCCGGTAATTTCTTCCAGCGCGGCTAGCGCTTTACGCACATCGCTGGCTATAAACTCCTCTGATAAACCAGCTTTCACAGCCTCCAGGGCTTTATTCAAAGCGCTTCCTGCCTTTTGAAGTAAGCTTTCCTGCCGGACATTCGTAATCAGGACATCTTTCCCCGGCTCAAAGCCAAAAGAAAAATAAAAATTCTCAATGGCCGATTCTATTTCTTCCAAACCCCGCTGTGAAACCACAGAAATCGGTATCGCATAACTGCCGAATTCCTTCAAGGCCATATCGGAATCTGTTTTTATCTGCAAATCGGTTTTATTGAGAAGAAGGATAGATTTTTTGCCCTCAAGAAGTTTAAATAATTCTTTATCTTCCGGGTTTAATTCTCTGGAGGCATCCAGGACAAAAATCCGTAAATCTGCCAGATCTATTATTTCCTTTGTTTTTTCAATCCCTTTTTTTTCAATTTCATCCCGGGTATCTCTGATGCCGGCTGTGTCGATTAAACGCACAGGAATACCGAGGACATTCATTTCATCTTCTACTATATCCCTGGTAGTACCGGCAAACTCCGATACAATCACCCGGTCCTTTTTCAAAAGCGCGTTCATGAGGCTTGATTTACCGACATTCGGCGCGCCGATAATCGCGATTCTCACTCCCTCCCGGGCCATTTTCCCGGAAGCAGCCGATTGAAGCATTTTATCAATATGAACCAGAATATCCTCTAAAGCTTTTTTCAAATCCTCTGAGCTCAGAAATTTCTCATTCAGGTCGCTGTGATCAATAGCCGCTTCCAGTTGTGCCAACAAATTCAGCACTTGTTCCAAAATCTTTTCTAAGAAACCCTTCAGATCACCTTTTATCTGGTTCAAAGCGGATAGCCTGGCGTACAGGGTATGCGCCCGGATCAAATCGTTCACCGCTTCCGCTTGAGTCAAATCCATTTTTCCATTGAGATAGGCTCTCTGTGTAAATTCTCCGGGCTGGGCAAGCCTAGCCCCATGAGAAAGAAGGAGGTTTAATATTTCCTTTAGAATGAGGGGGTTCCCATGGCAGGAAACCTCCAGGACATCCTCGCCCGTATAAGAATGCGGCGACCGGAATAAAGAAAGCAATACCTGATCAATCTCTCTTTTGTCTACTGGATCAATGATACTGCCCAGAGCAATAGAATGGCTCTTCATTTTACTAATAGAGCCTTTTCCCCGAAAAACTTTCTCGCCGATAGAAACGGCGTTTTTGCCGCTCAAGCGTATGATTCCAATGGCGCTAATACCCGCGGGAGTGGAAAGCGCCGCTATTGTATCTTCCATAATTCTTACTTTTTTACAAACCCCCGCCTATTTCAGTTTCACCTGACGGTCCAGATTAACAACCTCTTGTTCCAGAATGGTATATAGATTCTGCACCGTCCAATACAAAACCAATCCAGAAGGCATAGACCAGAAAAGAAACAGAAATACTACCGGAAGTAAATAGGTATTTATCGCTGTCTGCTGTGTATTTGCGGTGGTTTTCATTGATTGAAGCTTCATAGAAACAATCTGCACGCCCGTCATAATAATCGGCAATAAGTTAAAACTGGCCGGAAGGAAAGGAATACTCATCGCAAAAAGCGTATCCGGCTGAGTCAGGTCTTTGATCCAGAGGAAAGATGCCCCTTTCAACTCAACCGATGATGATAAAACACGGTACAAAGCGAAGAAAACAGGAATCTGCAGAAGAATTGGGAAACAGCCGCCCAGAGGATTAACACCCTCTTTTTTATACAATTCCGCCAATTTTTCATTCAAAACCTTCTGGTCTTCTTTATACTTTTCCTGGAGATTTTTGATCTTGGGCTGAAGCAGGTTTGTCCTCTTAACAGAAATAGCTGCTTTGATAGACAAGGGCGCCAGGACCAGCTTAATTAAAAGCGAAAGCAAAATAATAATAATGCCCCAATTCGCGATCGGTATGGAAAGAAAGGACATCACATTCGTAAGCAAAAGCTCAATGGGCTTCATCAGCCAGTTAAACACCGCCGGCCATTCAAAAAGCTTTCTGTAAGTAGGGTCTATTTTTCCCGCTATTGATTCTTTCTTTGGGCCTATATAATGCAGGATTTGAAAACTTTTACTTTCCCCTTTCGCCAGACTAAAGGCCGGAAACTCAAATCCAAAAGCTATTTCCTGGTAAGATTTATCATTTTTGACCAGAATATACCTTCCTGTAACATTTGCCGAAACCGGTTTCATAAAAGCTAAAAAGTAATTATCATGAATAGAAAGCCAGACAGGATTGGCTATTGTTGAAGACTTATCAGGCCCTTTAAAAAGGCCGGAATTCAAAGTCTGATGGAGTTTTTGGCCGTCGAAATACTGAGCAACCAAAAGATTTCCCGGGTTCGCTTTTTCCTTTGAGAAAAATGAATAACTGGTGCCTACAGCGAAAGATTTCCCATTAAAATCCAGAAGCAGAGGGTAAGAAGAGTTGTTCTTTATCGAAATCTCCTGAATAAATTGATAATTAGAAGTAACCGTATAGCTTTCCCTGATTTCTAAAGGGCTTCCTTTAACGGAGATATTCCCGGCCAGGACAATTTTATTGGAATAAGCTTCCAATATAGAGAAAACAGGCCTTTCCGCAACCGTTTCAAGGTTCTCCATACTGCCAAAAAGCATATCTCCCGGCTTAAAAACACTATCGCCGGCCAGCAAGGAAACAGGTAGCTTTTGTCTATTCCATTTCCCATTGACAAAAAGCTTTTCAATTCTAGCCCCTTGTGAATTCACATCCACCTCTATTTCTTGACGATAAGAAATATTAATATTGGTCGCTTTTCCCTTGCTTTTGAAAGCCAATTCCTTCAGCAAAAGAGGAGCGGCTGGAATTGCCGCGCTATTGGCCACTGGAACAACTACATTCGTAGCCGCCGGGACATTTTCGACAGTTTTTTTCGGCAGAAAATAAAAAGTGCCTATAATCATTAAAAAAGAAAGGACAAAAACAATCATCATCCTTTTCTGATAGTCATTATTCATCTTTTACTCCATTTGAAAAATTATTAGTAATTATAATAACACACAGCCAAAAAGGCAAATAAAGCTGCCGGCTTCACTTTCTCAAGAGCAGGCCCAGCATTTCCACATGGTGCGTCTGCGGGAACATATCGACTAACACCAATTCTTTGAGCTCGTACTTTTCAGAAAGCGCGTGAATATCGCGCGCCATAGTGGAAGGCTTGCAGGAAGAATAAATAATCTTCTGCGGCAGCATTTTGAGAAGCGTTTCGACGCAAGCGGGGTCCACCCCCTTACGCGGCGGGTCAATAATCATTACATCCGCGTACCCCAACTCGGGAAGTTTTTCTTCCACAGAGGCTTCTATAAAGCTCACATTGGATTTTATACTGTTCTTTTCCATATTATGGATCGCGTCTTTCACGGAACTTCTCGCTATCTCCACGCCTATCGTTTCGCGGGCAAAGAAACTGACAAAAAGTGTAATCAGGCCTATGCCGGAATAAAGGTCAAAAATGCGCTCATGGCCGTCCTGATCCAGAAAAGAAACAATTTTTGAAAGCCACAAAGGTATCACTGAGTTATTCACCTGAAAGAAACTATCTTTAGAAATCTTGAATTCAATCGTTTTTCCCAGAGCGCTCACTTTCTCGTAGACACTGCGGTCATCGTATTTTTCGGTAGGGATCCAGTGAACAACAGTGTCCCCCTCATCTGTAGCGCGGACTTTGAAATTGTGCTCGGGAAAAATGGCCTGGCACTTTACGTCTTTTAATGCCTGATTGATCTCCTGCTGCGCCAGTTTGCATTCTTCTATATCCACAATAAACTTGGTGTCTTTGCGGAAGAAGCCAATCTTCTTCTGTTTTGGGCTCACTTTGTATGTTTCCGTATTCCGGTAATAAAATGGCTTTGGGCTCTTTATAATCCCTGTCAAATCAGAAAGTTCGATTTTGCCGATTCGGCGGAATGCCTCCAGAACCATTGCCTTTTTTATTTCCAATTGTTTTTCATAAGAAATCATCTGATAGTCACAGCCGCCGCAGACTCCAAAATAAGGACAGAAAGGCTTTTGCCTTTCCGGGGAAGGCTCCAGAACCTCCAGAGGTTCAGCCATAGCGTAATCTTTTGTTTCTTTATAAATATTGGCCTTTATTAGCTCTCCAGGAATCGCGTACCGGACAAAAATGACCTTTTCATTTTCGTAAGCGATCGAAGCCCCTTCGCCCGCGTACTTTTCTATTCTCAAGACCGCTTCTCTCTTGACCGGCTTGATCCGGCGGGGATTAAAATCTTCTATTTCCATACTTTTCCGCTCCTCTCAAGAACCACACTTTATTTATAATGATAACGACAGGAAACAATGGAGATCGATTCCTTTTCAATCTTGTAAACCAGGCGATGTTCTTCTGAAATTCTTCTTGACCAGTAACCTGCCAATTCATGTTTTAAAGGCTCAGGTTTTCCAATACCTCTGAAAGGAGTTCTGGATATGTCTTTAATTAAATCAACAATTTTCTTATAGATTTTGACATCAAATTCAATCCATTTATTAAAATCCTCAAACGCGGAAGCCTCAAAGACGACTTTTTTCATTTTAAATCTTCCAGCTTCATTTCCATCAGATTCTTTTTTTTATTTACGTTAGAAACAGCCAGAAGAATTTTCTTTTTATTTTCAGGAGAACTAAGTAAATACTCAGTTTCATCCACCTCATAGATGGCTATTTCTATTTCTTTATCCTTAAACAAACGCTTAACACTTTTTATAAAACTGGTATCTAATTCATTAATATTTAAACGATAAGTAGAATACATATAAAACCCTCTTTTGAAAAACAAAACACCTTATAATCATAATCGAAAAATCAAAGAAAGTCAAGGGGCCAAGGCATAGGCGGGGTTAATTAACCGCGCCTATGCCCGGAATTATTTCTTCTTTCTTTTTTTTAAAGAAATTCTTACGCTTTTCACCCGCACCTGATTGGCGGCGGCAACCTCAAATTGGTACTTTCCAAAATCAAAACTTTCCCCCACACCAGGGACCCGCCCAAAATTGGAGAGGACAAATCCCGCGACTGTTTCAAAATCGTTCTTTTTAATTTTCAACTTCAATTCTTCATTTAAATCATCTATATTCATCATTCCATTGGCCAGATAGGCGCCTTCTTCCTTCTGCAGAAGCTCTTCTCGAATCTCTACCAGCTCGCCTATGATCTCCGCAATCACATCCTGATTGGTGATTACTCCTGCCGCTCCGCCGTATTCATCGACCACAAAAGCCATCTGGGTTTTTCGATTCCGCATCTGCAGAAGAACCTGATCAATGGGAGTCAGATCGGGTACAAAGACCGTTTCTTTGATATAATTTCCCACTTTATCGTGCTTATGAGCGTCAATCAAATCCTTGTTCTCAATATAGCCAATCATATTGTCTACACGCATCCTGAAAACAGGAAGGCGCGAATGCTTGGTGGAAAGAATCAACGCGGAAGCCACTTCCACGGTGTCATTCTCCTCAACACAGGTCATGCGGACCAGCGGAACCATAATTTCTTTTGCCTTTACATTCTTAAAGTTCATAATGCTTTCAATAAAATCCCTTTCGCTCTCTTTGAGCATGCCTTTTTCCGCCGAGACATCCAGCAGAATGTTAAATTCATCTTTGTTGAAAAGATTTTTCTGTCTCTTGATTCCCAGAAATTCTAATATCATTTTAACGCTTTTTACAAACACTAATTGGAAAGGGTAAAGCAGAACATAAACGATGTAACAGACATAAGCCAGCAGATACATGAGTTCATCCGCGAATTCCCGGAACAATACCTTCGGAAGGAGATTCCCTACAAATAGAAACAACGGGGTCAAGATCAGCGTGCTGTACAGGGGGATAAGAGGATCCACACCCAATTGTTTAGTGAGAAAAACCACAAATTGAATCACAGCCATTATTTCGCAGAGATTACTCCCTATTAGCAAAGTTCCCAGCACTTGCTCAGAGTTCTTCAAAAGAAAGTCAAGCATTCTCGCGGACCGTTTTCCTTCCTCGAGCTTAGCCAGCAGTTTAATGCGATTGACAGAATATAGCCCAACCTCCACTCCATTGAAAAAAGCGGACAAGAAAATAAAGAGCGCGATAAAAAAAAGTTCCATTTTTGTTTATGACTCCTTTTCCACGACAAAACACTCCACTTTTTTTTCACTTCTATCCTTAACGATAATTTTATAATTCTCTATATCTATTGAAAACCCCGTATCCGGAATATCGCCCGCCTTTTCGATCATATAGCCGGCTAAAGTTTCGTATTCCTTGCTGGACAGGGCGGACTCAAAGTAAGTATTAAAATCCACCAGGCTGATATCGCCATGGACTAAAAAGCGGTCTTTTCCCATTCTGTTGATTTTCCTTTCCAGCGTAAAGTTTTCGTCCATCAATTCACCGACTATCTCCCCCAGCACATCGTCCACCGTTACAATACCGATAGAACTTCCGTATTCGTCAATTACAGCAGCTATGCGGATTCTTTTTTTTCTGAAATCTTCCAGCATTTCCGAAAGCTTCTTGGTTTCCGGCACAAAGTACATCGGTTCCATGATCTCGTGCGCTTTTTTATTCAGGCCTTTCTCCGGATTGTAAACATATTGAAAAACATCCCTGAGATAAATCACGCCCACCATATTATCATCTGTATTCTGGTAAACAGGGATTTTCGACACTTTTGTTTTCTTGATGAGTTTGATGACTTCTTTAATGGGGGCTTCTTTTTCGACTGATATCACTTTGGTACGCGGTGTGATAATATTCCAGACTTCGCGGCCGGCAAAATGAAGCACGCTTTTAATCAATTTTTTTTCTTCCCGCTCAAAAATTTCCTCTCTGGAAACAATGCTCAGAAGCGTAGATATCTCATTTTTATTCAGCTCCGCGCTCTCTTTTCTATGAAGCCTCTTTACCAGGCTTAAGAATTTAGTTGTAAACCAGTCCACAATGCTCAGAAGCGGCTTGAAAAGAATGAAAAAAGGATACAAGAGACGGGAGTTAAACAGGGCAATTTTTTCCAGCCGGATAATGGCAATGGTTTTAGGAAAAATTTCCCCGAAAAACAACATGATGATGGTTACCACCATTGTAGAATATATCACATTTTCTATATTGAGTTTTTTCTCTAGAAGGGAAATAAGAGCCGTATTTACCGTAGTATTTCCCAGAAGTATAGCGATCAGCAGAAGAGAAGAGCGTTTAATCATTTCTTTAATGTGCTTTCGGTCTTTTTTATTTTCCAGTTTTTTAATTTTCATTTCATCAAGCGCTAAAAGGGCTGTCTCAGAAGACGAAAAAAAACTTGATAAAGCCAGAAGGACAGCGATTGCCAGAAAAGATACCCATTCCAAATTCATATTTAACTAAAGCGCCTCTTTTATTTTATCCGCCACCAATCTTTGCTCTTCTTCCTTTAAGAAAGGGTGCATCGGCAGACTCATGATTTCTTGCGCTGCTTTCTCGGCCGCGGGGAAATCACCTTTGCTGTAACCCAGATAGGAATAAGCCTCCTGAAGATGAACCGGCACAGCGTAGTGAATCGCTGTTGGGATTTGGTTCGCTTTGAGATGCTCTATTACTTTGGCCCTATTTTTAACCCGGATTGAATATTGGGCAAAAACGCTCCGGTCCGTATAGCTTTCCATATAAGGAGTAATCACCGGCAAGTCTTTTAATAATTCGCTATAACGTTTTCCTATTCTAAAGCGAGCCTGTGCCTCTTCCTCAAAACGAGGAAACTTCGCCAGCAATATCCCGGCTTGAATAGTGTCTAATCTCATGTTGAGCCCAATGTATTTATGAACGTAAGTCTTGCTCTGGCCATGATTGGCTATACAGCGCATTTTTTCAGCCAGCTCATCATCATCGGTAAAAATCATTCCCCCATCGCCGTAACAGCCCAATGGCTTGGAAGGATAAAAAGAAGCCGCTCCTACATCAGAAAGCGCGCAGGATTTTCTGCCTTTATAAACAGCGCCGAATGACTGCGCCGCGTCTTCTATAACAAAGAGCCCATGCTTTTTCGCTATTTTATTGATTTCATCCATATCCGGCGCCTGTCCGTACAAAGAAACGGGAATAATGCCCTTAGTCTTTTTTGTGATTTTCTTTTCAATCTGCGAAATATCCAGGTTATAATTCTTTTCATCAATGTCCACAAAAACGGGCTTTGCTTTAATAAAAGAAATCACTTCCGCGGTAGCGATAAAAGTAAAAGGCGAGGTAATAATCTCATCCTCCGCTTCCACATTGTAAGCCAGAAGAGGAGCTAAAAGAGCGTCTGTGCCGGAACCCGCGGCTATAGCATGTTTTGCGCCGACATAAGAAGCAAGCTTTTCCTCCAGTTCTTTTACATCTTTACCCATAATAAAGGAAGTGTTTTCAATATTCTCCTGAATCTTTCGGTCAATTTCACCCTTAGCCAATTGATACTGTGTTTTTAAATCAATAAACCGCATAGAAAACTCCAGGGGCATATTATAAAGCAAAACATTAAGATTAACAAAAATTTGGGGGGAAAAGAAAAGCCTGCCGCAAAGAAAATCTTTGCGGCAGGCGAAGGGGTTAGAGATTGCTTATTTAAGATCAAGTTTCCGGATAGTGTGGTTCGCTCTATCCGCCACATACAGGTTGTTGTTAAAGGCCATAGCGCCAGTAGGAGCGTTGAAGCGGGCGGCTGTCCAGAATCCTTCCGTAGAGCCGGATGATCCTCCAAGGCCGGCGATTGTAGATAGGGTATAGACCCAGACGCCATTATACTGTAATCTCCTAATAGTATTATTTCCTGTGTCAGCAATATACCAGTTCTGCGAGGATGAGTCGTAAGTAATGCCCATAGGCAGATTCAATCGACCGCTGGTATTTGTATAGTTGTTGTAAGCGTCTTTTTCTCCGTCATTGGTTCCGGAAGAGCCGGCATATCCTGCGGCTGTTTTAACAGCAGAACTGGTAATCCATCTGATGGTGTGATTGTTTCTATCTGTTACTAGCATAACGCCGTTATTCCAACAATAAAACACTCCAGCGGGGCCATTGAAACGAGCAGAGAGCAAAGCCCCATCAGAGCTTCCCGAAGCACCTGTAGCTGATCCGGCCAAGGTGGTTACCGCAGCGTTAGTCGCTATGATCTTTCTGATATTGTTGTTGCCGTAGTCTGCCACATAAAGGATAAACCAATCGGAATCATACTGCCCGCTTACTGTTATTCCTAAAGGAGTATTGAAGCGAGCGGCTGAACCAATTCCGCTGTTCGTACCGGATGTTCCGGGCAATCCTGCCAATGTCGTCACAACGCCGGCCAGTGTAATCTTTCTGACTGTGTGATTGCCGCTGTCTGTTACGTAAATGTTGCTCCTTACATCAACGGCTATGCCCCATGGAGCTTTGAATTTCGCGCTTGTCCCTGTGCCGTCATTGGTTCCGGAAACACCGGCTGTACCGGCAAAAGTAGTTACCTGGCCGCTTGTGTCAATTTTGCGGATCACATGGTTGGAAGTATCCGCTACATAAATGTTGCTGTTCGCGTCTACAGCCATCTGTCCAGGAGAACTAAATTTAGCCGAAGCCAGAGCGCCGTTTACACATCCACTCTGTCCAGCGATTCCGCCAAAAAGGGTAGTGGTAGATGGAATACTGACCGCTATACCATAAGGATAAATTGGATCATAAGCGCTCTGCTTGTCCATCTCATTGAGCGCTTCTACATAGAAATACTTATGTCCGGTGCTGGAGAATGTGAAATTAATATTAGTACTATTCGCGGGAAGAACAATATATCCAGCCCATGGCATGGCAGCACCTGCTGTATTTGTATAAATTTTATAGACATCTTCATTGGTAGCGTTATCAGTCCACCTTACAGCTATGGTTGAATAAGAAGTTCTGGTATAAGTCACACTCGAAGGAACGGCAATCTGCCGGGAAGCGTTATTCGCCGGAAACACAGCTTTCACGCCGAAGTCAGCCCTGTAAGCCGCGCTAATAAATTTGATCCTGATTTTAGAAACATTTGTCTGATTCAGAGCGATAGAGTTGCCATAACCGGAAGCGGCCGAAAGAGCATTGCTGAATACCATATTGCTGCTTCCGCTCGGAGTCACTGTCCAGATCATAATAGGCGATATAACCGCGCTTCCGTTGTTAAAGTAAATCAAATTTGACACATTCGCCGTCCTGTCCAACGGAAATTCAATGATCAATCCGTTACAATTGAGAAGAGTCCCATTTGTATAAACGACTGTTGCGTCATTGACATGAACGTAATTTCCAGGCTGCCAGTCAATAGAAGGAGCGCCGGAAACCAGGTTTCCATTGGGGTGAATATTAGTAGAAAGCTCTTTCAGAGTCACATTTCGAATATACACATCTCTTTGATTATAAGCGGACCCAGTGTCTCCGCCTAAGTAGAACTTTAAGTCCGTATCCACGTCTGTCGCGTTGGTCATTTTGAATATGTAAGAGTAAGTAAAATAGATGGGCAATAAAGCTGAAGTTTTTGTGAAATAAGTGGCCGCTACACCGTTATTCTGAGAGAAATTAATAGAAATATTCCTCGGCTGGTATGCATAATACTCCTGTTCCATTCTCGCCTCAAAAGAAATCTCATAATAAGTGTTTGTCTTTAATTGCACACCCGGCTGGTGCAGTTGAACCTGCCAATCTGCCGCGTTTACCGTATTGATATTTGCCCTTACTCCGCCTTCAGCATAAGTGTAATAAATAGAAGTGGGCGAACTCGTATAATCAATAAAGTGCCATCCCGCTCCATTCACGCCATTTCCAAAGTAGCCATTAGCAAGAGTGCCATTATTCGAGTCATTTGTGGCAACGGCAGGCGTATATTGGATCACGTCATACTGCGCCTGTAAAGGCAGGCTGTTCGTGTTGAAAACTCCTACCCAATCGGTAATGCTGGTATTCGTTACAGCGCACCATATATTAGCCATTATCCGCATCGGCATCCATGGAATGAGAATGTGATTGGTCACTTGACCCTGTGCGTTCGTCCAATCAGTTCTGATAGCCGTGTAAAGCAGTTCGCTCGCGTC
>JAGVOW010000034.1 GCA_020052515.1 Brevinematales bacterium
TGGATTTTTTCTGTAAGGGGTGAAAACATCAAAAAAAACTTAGAGGAAATCCTTCCTCTTTCTCCGGAACACATTTCCGCTTATGCCTTATCGATTGAGGAAAAAACGCTTCTTTACCAGAAAGTTCAAAAGGGTTCTTATCAGCCTCTGGATGATGAAGAATACCGCTCTCATTATTTACAGGCAGTTGATTTCCTGGAAGAAAATGGCTATATTTACTATGAAATATCCAATTTCGCGAAAACACCGGAATACTTTGGCTACCATAATTTGAACTATTGGAATTATGGACAATATATCGGCATTGGCATTGGAGCATCCGGGTTTATTGATGGCAAGAGGTGGACAAATTTAACAAAAATGAATGAATATTTTGAAAAATTAGAGAAAAACGAGATGCCCATTGGGTCTTTCGAGAATATTGACCAGCAGACAGCCATTCGGGAATATTTGATGCTTGCGCTTCGAAAAAGAGAAGGATTAAAATTTGAAGATTTCGAGAGAATTTTTTCATTTGACCTGGAAAAGGTATTAGACCGGAAGAAAGTAGAAAATCTTTCCGCTTTTTTGGACTTGAGCCAAAATGGGATCCGCTTAAAGAAAGAAAGCATACCCGTTGCCAATGAAGTCATTCGTAAATTGTGGGATATGATAAGTGTAATCGGTCAATAAACTCATTCCGGCCTTCGGCCACCCTTCTCTTTTTCCGCAGAAAGAGAGGGGGGACGGGGGAGTTTTTCCCCGATCACTGATCGATTAAGTAACGAATAACTTTCGTAAAATGGCCGATTATGGTAAAATATATTAAGGATTAGGTTATGTATAAATACATCATTCACGGGCAAAAGAAACTCAAAGGCGAAGTGGTGATCAGCGGTTCGAAAAACGCTTCACTCCCTATTATGGCAGCCTCTCTTCTCACAAAAGAAGAGGTAATACTTCAGAATATTCCCGATTTAATGGACATTCAAACGATGCGGCAACTTCTGGAAATGCTGGGTAAAAAGACAGTTTTTGAAAACAACACTCTCTCCATTAAGGAGATAGACCCTTCCTTATATGAAGCGCCTTACGATATTGTCCGAAAAATGCGCGCTTCGATCGCTGTGATGGGCCCGCTCTTAGCGAGAAAGGGGCAGGCAAAAATATCCTTTCCCGGAGGCTGCGCTATTGGGCCGCGGCCAATAGATATTCATCTTCGCGGGATGAAGGCTCTCGGTACCGATTTATTGATTGAACATGGCTACATCTGGGCACAAGCGAAGGAACTTACGGGAAAGCAAATGGACCTGATGGGCAATTTTGGGCCCAGTGTCCTCGCGACCGAAAATGTGATGATGGCGGCGACCCTCGCGAAAGGCATTACTATCATTGAAGGCGCGGCACGGGAGCCTGAAATTTCGGATCTGGCGGATTGCCTTATTTCTATGGGCGCTAAAATTAAAGGGTCCGGTACCAGTATTATAGAAATTGAAGGAGTGAAAGAACTTGGCGGTACCAGCCATACCATTATTCCAGACAGAATTGAAACAGGCACATTTATGGCGGCAGCCGGCACTACCGGGGGAGAAATTTTGCTGAAAAAAGTAAATATTCTTCATATGGAAGAAGTAATAGAAGGTTTTTCTAAAGCCGGAGTTGAAATAGAAATTCTCTCTCAAGATAGTCTCGTCGCTCGCGGCAAAAATATCCGGCCGGTAGAAATAGAAACACACCCTTATCCTTTTTTCCCTACTGACCTTCAGGCTCAATTGATGGCGCTTGTGTCCATCAGCGATGGGACTAGCGTGATCTCTGAGAAAATATTCCCGGACCGCTTTATGCATGCCGCGGAACTCAACCGTATGGGCGCGGACATCAAAGTGGACGGAGCTACAGCCCTCATAAAGGGTGTAAAAAATCTCTCCGGCGCGGCAGTTATGGCCTCTGACTTGAGAGCCGGCGCGGGGCTGGTGGTAGGTGCTTTAGCGGCACGGGGAAAAAGCGAAATCTTAAGGATTTATCATATTGACCGAGGTTATGAAAAATTGGACGAAAAACTCAGAAAAATTGGGGCTGACATTGAAAGGGTACCGCAATAAAATCAAAGGGGAAGAAAAATGTCACTGAAAAAAACTAATTCAAACTGGATAAAAATAGAGCAGGACGGCATGGAAATTTATATTCTGGGTACGGCGCACGTCCTGGATGAAAGTAGAAAAGAAGTGGAAAATCTAATCGATGAAATTGATCCGGACACTGTGTGCGTAGAGCTCTGTGACTCGCGGTACCAATCTTTAAAGGACAAAGACCGCTGGAAAAACTTAGATATTGTTAAAGTGATCCGCGAAGGAAAAGGCTTTCTGCTCCTGGCCAATATGATTCTTTCTTCTTTTCAAAAGAAGGTCGGCGCCGATTTAGAATCCGCTCCAGGGGATGAAATGATTGCGGCTTTTCAGATTGCCGAACAGAGAAATAAGAATGTGGTGCTGGCGGATAGGGATGTCAATATTACTTTGCAGAGGACATGGCGGCTTTCCCCATTCATGGATAAAATGAAAGTATTAGAAATCCTTTTTGAATCGCTTTTTGTAAAAGAAGAAATAAAAAAAGAAGACGTAAAAAACCTCCTTGCCGAACAGGATGTGATGAATGAGATGATGGGTGAGCTGTCAAAAAAACTCCCAAAGGTAAAAGAGGTTTTGATTGACGAAAGAGACCATTATATAGCCAATAAGATTGTCACGGCGCCGGGGAAAAAGATTTTAGCAGTGGTGGGAAAGGGCCATTTAAAAGGCATTGAGGCGGCTATAAAAAAAAGATTGCCTTATGACCCCTCCATCGAAAAAACCCCTGTGAAACAAAAATGGACAAAGATGATACCCTGGGCAGTGGGGCTCCTTTTTATTGCTTTAATCATATTTGCTTTTACAAAAGGAAGCGCGGTCGGTTGGGAAACTCTCAAAGCGTGGACTATTGCTTGCGGGACATCGACTGCTATTTTCGCGGCTCTGGTTCTGGCTCATCCCTTTACTATACTGGCTTCCTGGGTTGCGGCTCCCCTCAAATTGGTAGCTGTTCCGGTTAGTTCCAGCATTCTTTTGACTCTCTTAGAAACGCTATTGCGTAAGCCAAGAGTAGAAGATTTTGAAAAACTCAATCAGGATATGCAGAGCTTTAAAGGATTTATGAAAAATCGCGTAACCAAAATATTAGTGGTCCTGACGGCGATTACTATCGGCACCTATATCGGGCGATTTATTGCTTTAATCTGGATTGGAAAAATTCTGGTGACTCATTAAGTAATTGCTCTATGGGGTAAAGATGAAGAACTACCTTTGGTTCATGTTTTTATTTTCCGCCTTATTTTTACTGGGAAAACCTCTTTTTTCAGTAGAAGATTTTACAAACGTACCTTTCCGTTTTAATCAATTAAATCAGGCTATCAGCGGAGGTATTATTTCTGAGACAGAGGCCCGTTCCAATTTTTCAATTTTGATTCCCGAGTTATCCGATTACTACAAAAGCAAGAAAGGTAAACCTTACCCCAGAAAAAAATGGGTGTTTCCTCTCAAAGCTTATACTCCCGGATCAAGCCGGCTCAACCGTAGAGATTATATCTACAGGGGTTTTAATTACTTTGTGACCAATCGTCATTACGATCACCCCGCTTTTGACCTTTTTATCAAGGATAAAAATCAGGACTTGTTAGATGATAGAAATGGCCGTTACGTAAAAGTCCTATCGATGACCGGGGGAATTGTCGTCGCTGTTCTGACAAACTGGACTACCAACAGCAATCTGCATGGAGGAAACGTTGTCTGGATATACGATCCTTTTTTGAAGGGATTAGTTTATTACGCTCACAACAATCTGGTTTTAGCAGAGGTAGGCAAACTTGTAAAACCGGGAGATCCGATAGCCGCAGTGGGGAGAACTGGTGTCAGGGCTTATGAAAAAAAATCGCCTACACACCTGCATATTTCTTATTTGAAGATTGTGAGTAATGATGTTATTCCCCTCAATATTTACAAGACACTAAAACGATGCGGGGTAAAGAAATGAATATTCTAATCGCGTTTATCGGCGGGATCATTACTTTTATCTCTCCCTGTGTTCTTCCCTTGATCCCTATTTATATCGCATATCTTTCCGGTGTTTCTATTCAAGATTTGAAAGAAAATAAAGAAAAACCATCCTCGCGGATTTTACTCATTTCCATTATTTTTGTCCTGGGCTTTACCGTTGTTTTCTCAATCTTAGCCGCGCTTTTCTATGTTTTTGTAGAATCTCTGGGACATTACAAAATCTGGTTCAATCGAGGTGCCGGTGCTTTGATAGTCCTATTTGGGCTTCACACCATGAAGATTATTCAGATTCCTTTTCTTAATTTTGAAGTCAGATTTCAGGCAAAAGCCGGGAAGAAAAACTTTTTCTCGCCGCTTTTAATGGGCATGGCTTTCGGCGCGGGCTGGACTCCATGCATTGGGCCAATACTCGCCGGGATATTATTCACTTCAAGCTCTTCCAGCGGCAATGGCTTTCAGACAGTTTTCCTATTAGTCGTTTACTCGCTGGGATTGGGAATACCTTTTATTCTGACCGGTTTATTAACCCGGGAGCTTCTGGGAGTTTTCAGCTTTTTCAAGCGGCATTATAAAGCGGTCGAAATCGTGAGCGGCTTGTTTCTCATTCTATTAGGTTTATTATTAATTTTTGATTGGCTGGGAATACTTTCAGGATTTTTTTCCCGGTTTTTTCCTTTTCTTGGGGAAATTGAAGGAAGTATAGGCGCGGTTAATTAACCGCGCCTATACTTCCTTTTAAGGAGATGATCAATGTCTTACAAAAAAGATTTTATTGCCTTTATGGTGCGTTCAAAAGTCCTTACTTTTGGGGATTTTACCACCAAAAGCGGGCGACAGACGCCTTTTTTTATTAATACGGGAAATTATCAAACCGGCGAGCAGATTTGCCTTCTCGGCGAGTATTACGCGGAATGCATTTATAACAACCTGGGAGACCGGTTTGACGTCTTATACGGCCCTGCCTACAAAGGTATCCCGCTTTCCATAGCGGTTTCGATCGCTCTCTATAAAAAATTCGGCTTAAATAAGGCCTTTTGTTTCAATAGAAAAGAAGCGAAAGACCATGGGGAAGGTGGAAGTCTCATTGGGCACATCCCGAAAGGAGGAGAAAGAATAGTCATCATTGAGGATGTGATTACCGCCGGTACTTCCGTGAGGGAAAGCGTTCCATTGCTGAAGAAAACCGCTGACGTAAAGATTGCCGCTTTAATAATTTCCGTAGATAGAATGGAAAAAGGGTTGGGAAGCAAAACTGCCCTTCAAGAAATAAAAGAAGAATTTGGAATCAATGCTTTTTCTCTGGTGACTATTCGGGACATTGTCCAGAGTCTTTCTACCAAAAAAGTGGATAATAGCGAGCTGATAGCTAAAATAGAAAGCTATTTAGCGATATATGGGGCTTAAAACTTTGCTTACAAAAGCTCCGCGATCTGAACCGCGTTGGAAGCGGCTCCTTTCAACAAATTATCCGCGACTACCCAGAAATTAAGCGCGTTAGGATTGAATAAATCATCCCGTATCCTGCCTACATAAGTTTCAAACTTGTCTTCCGCTTCAACCGGCGTAGGATAAACTTTGTTCGCTATATCATCCATAATCATTAAATTTGGAAACTTTGAGAAAAGCTCTACCGCTTTCTCTCTACCAATAGGCTTTTCGGTCTCAACGTAAAGGCTTTCGCTATGGCTCCGCAGAACCGGAACCCGGACACAAGTAGCGGTTACCTGAATATTTTTGTCATGCATAATTTTGATCGTTTCATAAACCATCTTCATTTCTTCTTTAGTAAAACGGTTGTCTGTAAAAACATCAATTTGCGGAATGAGGTTAAAGGCTATCTGCTTCTGGAACTTTGATATTTGTATTTCTTTTTTATCCAGAATATCTTTTGTTTGCGCTAAAAGCTCATCCATTCCTTTTTGGCCCGCTCCCGAAACGGATTGATAAGTAGAAACAATCACTTTCTTAATTTTTGAATAATCATAAAGGGGTTTAAGAGCTACAACCATCTGAATAGTGGAGCAATTCGGATTGGCAATGATGCCTTTGTGTTTCTTCACATCTTCGCTATTCACTTCTGGGACTACAAGAGGAACATTTTCGTCCATTCTCCATGCGCTGGAGTTATCTACTACTACCGTTCCAGCTTTTGCGGCAATCGGGGAAAATTTCAAACTGACATCCCCGCCGGCCGAAAATAAAGCAATATCAATACCTTGTTTATCAAAAGAATTCTCTGTTAACTCTTCGACCATTACATCTTCGCCCTGAAATTTCAAATACTTTCCCTGAGACCTTCCGGAAGCAAAAAGCCGAATTTCTTTTAACGGGAAATTCCTTCTTTCTAAAGTTCTGATCATTTCACGGCCTACTGCGCCAGTAGCCCCAACAACAGCAACATTCTTACCGGACATTTTCCTCTCCTATACATCTTCACCTAAGCGGCAATTATTATTGCCGCTTAAATTATAAATTTAAAAAACTAAGCTCATTTATGGGCAGTTCTAAAAACTAAAAAACGCGGCCTGACATCTGGAAAAACTTTAAATTTTGTATTTCGCCTTTATATCCTTCTCAGCCTTCAGCCAATCGGACATATCGTTTCCCGAAGAACCATTTCTCTGTCTCTCCATGTAATTGTCATAAGCCTTTTTTTGAATTTCCCCCAGAAACTGTTTTAGTTCCATCTTTTCCACTTTTTTCCCGACCCCAACTTCTTTCTTTTGTACAGCCCCTGTTTTAACGGACGCTTTTTTCACAGCCATAAAATCCTCCTTCTATTTAGCCGATGCCTCATTATTTTTTTCCCTAAAGGTGATTTTAATCGGCACTCCGGTAAATTCAAACGCCAGCCGGAGCCTGTTTTCCAGAAAACGCGGGTAATCTTTCCGAATATGTTCTTTTTTATTCACAAAAAAAATAAATTTTGGAGGAGCCGCGAAAACCTGCGTCACATAATAAATTTTTAAGTTCGTAAACTGTTTTCTGTTAAAACTTTCTTTTATTTCACGAGTCAACCATTCGTTCAATTTTCCGGTCGATATCCTTAAATGGTAATTTTGATAAACTTCCCAGGTTGTCTGCAGAAGCTTTTCTATTTTATAATTTTCCTTTGCCGAGATAAATTCTATCGGCACAAACCAATAGACCGGCATAGTATTATATACCAATTTTTTAAATTGTTCCATAATTTTATAATTTTCATCGGAATTTTTCTTTTTTAAATCCCACTTATTGACTGCCAGAACCAGGCTTCTTCCCTTTTCTATCACCATCTGAGCAATTTTCTCATCCTGATGGGAAACTCCTTCGACAGCGTCAATGAGCTGGATTACTACTTCGCTTCTTTCTATTGCCTGCGCGGTTCTGACATTACTATAATATTCGATATCGCCTTCAATCTTCGACTTCCTGCGAAGCCCTGCCGTATCAATCAAGCGAATTCTTTTCCCCTGCCATAAAAAAATATCGTCTAATGAATCCCTTGTTGTTCCGGGGATTTCAGACACTATACTTCTATCATAACCCAGAATGGTGTTTAATAGCAGTGATTTACCCGCATTCGGCCTTCCGGCAATGGCAATAGGGATTTCTTCTTCTTCTGTTTCTTCCAGAGGGTAATTTTCCAATAAGTCTTCAATTTTTTCAATCAGTGTGGTTAATCCCCTCTTGTGCAGAACGGAAAAAGGAATGATTTCATCAAAACCAAGTTCGTAAAACTCATTGGAAAGAGATTCCATATCACGATTATCCAATTTATTTACTATCAGAAGGACTTTTTTTTTCTGCTTTTTGAGAAAAAGAGCCAGATCTTTATCAAACGGATGCAGTTCTCTTCCGTCTACCATAAAAAGAATGAGCTCTGTATCTCCTATCGCTTGTTTTACCTTTTTTTGGACCAGAGGGTTGAAAGTATCCCCTTTTTCCAGATAACCCGCCGTATCGTAGAGAAAAAAGTCCGAACGGGTAGTTTTCGCTTTTCCTATGTTAATATCCCGGGTAACCCCTTCCATTTCATCGACAATCGATTTTCTTTCCTTCAAAATCAGATTAAAAAGAGAAGATTTTCCGACATTCGGGCGGCCTACAATGGCGACAGCGGGAAGTCCATGTTTCATTTAATAACCTCTCTAATATCGGTAATGTTCCGCTTTATACGGGCCTTCTACCTTTACGCCGATATAATCAGCCTGTTCAGGAGAAAGCTTTGTGAGCTTTACCCCAATTTTTTCTAAATGAAGCCTTGCTACTTCCTCATCCAGAAGCTTGGACAAACGGTAAACCCCGATTTTATAATTGTCTTTATTCTTCCAGAGATCAATTTGCGCAAGAACCTGATTCGTAAAAGAGTTGGACATCACAAAAGAAGGATGTCCTGTCGCGCAGCCCAGATTGACGAGTCTTCCTTCCGCTAACAGAAAAATAGCATGGCCATCGGGAAACAGGTATTTATCTACTTGCGGTTTAATATTGACCCTTTTGATCCCAGGAAAAGATTCCAGTTTATTCACCTGGATTTCGTCGTCAAAATGGCCGATGTTGCAGACAATGGCCTGGTCTTTCATTTTTTTCATGTGCTCTATGGTAATGATGTCTTTGTTTCCCGTTGTGGTTACATAAATATCCCCTTCTCCCAGGGTGTCCTCGACGGTTTTTACCTCATAGCCTTCCATTGCCGCTTGAAGCGCGCAGATCGGGTCAATCTCGGTCACAATAACTCGCGCGCCCAGTCCGCGCAAGGATTTAGCAGAGCCCTTTCCCACATCGCCGTGGCCGCAGACAACAGCGACTTTCCCGGCTATCATGACATCCGTAGCGCGCTTGATGCCGTCTACTAATGATTCTCTGCACCCGTAAAGATTGTCAAACTTGGACTTGGTAACCGAATCATTGACATTGATAGCTGGAACTAAAAGCTCGCCTTTTTCCAGCATCTGATAAAGGCGATGAACACCCGTAGTTGTTTCTTCAGAAACCCCTTTCCAGTCTTTGACAGCGTTGTGCCATTTATTGGGCTCTTCTTTTAAAATCTTTTTGAGCAGATCGAGAATTATGCCTTCTTCTTTATTCGAGGGCTTTTTGTCCAGAATAGAAGGGTCCTTCTCTGCGGCATAGCCTTTATGAATGAATAGTGTGGCGTCGCCGCCGTCATCCACTATCAGTTCCGGGCCTTTCCCGCCGGGAAAAGTCAAAGCTTCTTTGGTGCACCACCAGTATTCTTCTAGAGTTTCGCCCTTCCAGGCAAAAACAGGAATTCCGGCTTTGGCAATCGCGGCCGCGGCATGGTCCTGCGTTGAGAAAATATTGCAGCTTGCCCAGCGTACATTGGCGCCTAATGCCGCAAGCGTTTCTATTAATACTGCTGTTTGTATGGTCATATGAAGTGAACCGCTGACGCGGACACTTTTCAAAGGCTTTTCTTTGGCGTATTTTTCACGGACAGCCATCAACCCCGGCATTTCTTTTTCCGCTATTTCAATTTCTTTTCTTCCCCATTCGGCAAGAGAAATGTCTTTTACCTTGTAATCCATGATAAACCCCTTCGATTTTTTTGTTTAACAGCTCTTTATTATAAAAGCCATTAGCCTTTTTAGCAAAAAATAAAAGTTGTGTTTTCTCCCCCCTTTCGAAAGGGGGAATTCATACTCTTTAGTTGAAAAGCAAAAAAAATTTATCTTGACATTTTGCATTTTTCTTATTATATTAAGTTAGTTAATATTAACTAACTTGGGGCAGAAGATGATTCCTTTTACTAAAAGGCAAACAGAAATTATTGAGACAGCTATGCGGATAATTTCTCAAGAGGGTTTGGAAAATCTGACGATAAAAAAAATGGCCAAAAATCTGAAGATTACAGAACCCGCCCTTTATCGGCATTTTGAGAGTAAAGCGGACATTTTGCTCAATATATTGATCTATTTTGAGGAAATGGCAGACTCTTCTCTTCGATTAATTAACAATCAAATTTATCCCCCTGTAGAAAGGATTTATCAGATATTAAAAAAACGCTGCGAGAATTTCACTAGAAACCCGGCATTATTTACAGTTGTTCTGGCAGAAGAGTTATTCCCAAATGATGAGCGGCTTTCAGAAAAGGTTCGCTCTATTATGGAATTAAATCATCAGTTTATTTCAAAGGCCATAAAGGAAGCCCAGAAAAATGGGGAAATCAGAAAAGACATAGAGGAAGAATCTATTTTCCTTTTTTTATTAGGGCCTTTTCGATTGATAGTAACTCAGTGGAGGCTTTCTAATTTTTCCTTCAACTTGATACAAAAGTTTGAAGAATGGTGGGGTTCGTTTAAAAAACTGGTAGAAGTTTAGGAGGGGAAACTTATGGATAATTTTATTGCTGAATTGAAGAGCGAACACAAAGAGCTTCTAGAAATGTTAGAAGGTTTTAAAAAAGGACAGGGCATTACAGCTCCAGGTTGGAAAGAAAAACTGTTCGCGGCAAAAAATCTTTTTCTTAAGCATCTGAAAGAAGAAGACGAGAAGCTTTATCCAGCTTTGCTGAAAGTTTCTGAAAAAGACGAACTCTTAAACAAAATTGTAACCCGATTTACTCAGGAGATGAAAAAAGTCTCTGAAAAAACCATTCTTTTTCTCGAAAAATACGCCTCTGTCAGTCAGGGTAGTGATTTTATAAAAGACTTTGCTCAGTTAGAAATTCTCTTGAAAAGCCGGATTGAGCAGGAAGAAAAAGTCCTTTATGAAGAATATCTAAAAGCTCAAAAACAATAGGGGGGGAAATGAATTCTGAATTGGAAAAAAGTAAAAATGACGTAAAAGAAATGATGAAAAAACTCCGCGGGACCAAAGAATGCAATAATGTAGAAGAACTTCAAAAAGATTTTGAAGCGCTGCTTGCAAAGGTACCGCCCCTTGCCATCGCTGTCGCGGAGCAGGAACTCTTGAATGAGGGCTATACTTTTGAAGATTTAAAAAACTCCTGCGACGTGCATCTGGCTCTTTTTAAGGGTTCTTTTGAAAACAACAGAATCAATGTCCCAAAAGACCACCCTATTTTTCATTTTCAGGAAGAACATCGTGCTATTACCAGGTTTCTGGAAAAACTGCGGGCAGTTATAAAAGAAGCAAGTTCCAAATCTTCTAAGGAAGAGGCAAAACTTGAGTTAGAAACTATTTCCAAAATTGCCCGAAAGCTAATGGAAGCCGAAAGCCACAATGTCCGCCAGGAGAATACGCTTTTTCCCATTCTGGAAAAACATGGAATTACAGCGCCTCCGGCTGTTATGTGGGAAGAACACACAGAAATGAAAGAGCAGAAAAAGGCTTTTCTGAAAAAATTGGAAAAAGTGGATGAATTTCCTTTCAAGGAATTCCTTGACCGCCTGGACGCGATTGCGAGAATTTTGATGGAAAAATTTTTCAAGCATTCCCAGAAGGAGAATAATATCTTATATGAAACCGCTCTGAGAGTTATTACAGAAGAGGAATGGAAAGACATTAAAGAAGAATGCGACAATCTGGGTTATTTTAAACTGGAGATGGACTGATTTGCTCTATCAAAAAAAATTGAGTATATTATTGAAGAGGAGAACTATATGAATCTAAAAGAATTATCGATTGACGCAATCGAGGCAATTATGGATAATCTGCCGGTGGATGTTTCTTTTGTCGACGCGGAAGATAGTGTAAAGTTTTTTAACTCGCCTAAAAAGGGGAGAATATTTCCCAGAACGAAGATGGATTTAGGTAGAAAGGTGCAGAATTGCCACCCGCCAAAGAGCGTACATATTGTAAACAAAATCCTCACTGATTTTAAAGAAGGCAAAAGAGAAGAAGCGGCTTTCTGGATCCGTGCTGGAGGTAAAATTGTTTTTATCAATTATTTCCCGGTAAGAGATAAAGAAGGGAAGTATCTGGGAACTCTGGAAGTGACTCAAGATATTACTCATCTTCAAAAGCTGGAAGGAGAAAAAAGAATACTGGACGAAGCCTAGGAGGACGTATGGAAGCTAAAAAAATTGCCTTTTTTGACTCAAAGCCTTATGACAGAGAGTCATTTGATGAAATCAACAAAGAATATGGTTTTGAGCTGAAATAT
This sequence comes from Brevinematales bacterium, assembly GCA_020052515.1. Taxonomy (GTDB): domain Bacteria; phylum Spirochaetota; class Brevinematia; order Brevinematales; family JAOACQ01; genus JAGVOW01. Next base: position 12,139 of record JAGVOW010000034.1, read on the forward strand.
TTCAAAGGACATCTTAACCAGGACACGGTTCCATTAGCTAAAGGTTTTGACGCGATCTGTCTCTTTGTCAATGATATCGCTTCAGCCGAAGTTATTCAAAGACTCCAGGAGAATGGAAACAAGCTGATTGCTTTAAGATGCGCTGGTTATAATAATATCGATCTAAAAAGCGCTTTTGGGAAAGTCCATGTAGTCAGGGTTCCTGCTTATTCACCGTATGCCGTCGCAGAACATGCCATTGCGATGATGCTCACTCTCAACCGCAAGACACACAAGGCTTTTTACCGGACTCAGGACAACAACTTTACCATTAATGGGCTTTTAGGCTTTGATATGTTCGGCAAAACAGTGGGAGTTATCGGAACAGGGCAAATCGGCAAGGTGCTGATTCATATTTTAAATGGCTTTGGGATGAAGATACTTGCTTATGACACATTTCCCAATCCTGACTTTGCTAAGAAAGGAGGCTTTCAATACGTAGACCTGGATACTCTTTACAAAAATTCCGATATTATTACTCTTCATTGTCCGCTAACGCCGGAAACCCAGTATATTATTAATGAAGAAAGTATTCAAAAAATGAAGACTGGCGTTATGCTAATCAATACAAGCCGGGGAAAGCTTATTAACACAAAGGCTTTGATTAACGGTTTGAAGGACAAAAAAATCGGCTACGCGGGACTGGATGTCTATGAAGAAGAAAGCGAATACTTTTTTGAAGATATGTCCAACACTATTCTGGAGGACGATGTTTTAGCCCGGCTTCTCACATTCCACAATGTTTTGATTACTTCCCATCAGGCCTTTTTTACAAAGGAAGCGCTGACCAATATCGCGCATACCACTTTGCAGAATGTAAAGGATTACTTTGAAGAGAAGAAGCTTGTCAACGAAGTCTGCTACCGTTGCGGACAAGCAACAACGAATTGCTCAAAAATTTCAACAGGTAAGTGCTTTTAACAAGCGTGCCGCTTGACCGTTATAATCTCTGCATCCTCTGCGCCTCAGCGTGAAAAAGACTTTCTTGATATGGCGGATACAAAATTCCTCGTTCTGTAATAATTCCAGTAATATAACACGCAGGGGTCACATCAAAAGCGGGATTTCGGACTTTTATTCCTTCCGGAGCGATGCGGATCCCTTGAATATGTGTCACTTCTTCGGGTTTTCTTTCTTCAATTGGAATCTGTTCTCCTGTTTCGGTCTTTAAATCAATAGTAGAAAAAGGCGCAGCAACATAGAATGGTATATTGTTTTCTTTAGCCAGAACAGCTACAGAATAAGTACCGATTTTATTCGCGGTATCACCATTCAATGCAATTCGATCCGCTCCTACAATCACACAATGAATCAACCCTTGCTTCATAAAACATCCCGCCATATTGTCGCAGATAAGCGTTACCGGGATATGATCCTGCTGAAGTTCCCACGCGGTCAGACGAGCCCCCTGCAAATAAGGCCTTGTTTCATCCGCAAATACCTGAATATTTTTCCCTGCCCAATGAGCAAAACGAATAACAGAAAGCGCCGTGCCGTATTCAGTAGTCGCAAGAGCTCCCGCGTTGCAGTGAGTAAGTATGGTCCAGTTCGCCTGAATGATCTCATTCCCCGCAATGCCGATTTTTTTATTTGTCTCAATATCCTCTTTTTCTATCAGGTACGCTTCATCCGTTATAATTTGTTTGATGTCTTTAACAGAAAGTTCCTTGTTTCTAAAAGCTTTTTGGTAAACGCGGTCTATTGCCCAAAATAAATTCACCGCCGTAGGACGTGTGTTTCGAAGGGTCTGACAAATTAGTTCCAATTTTTTGAAAAATTCTTCATTTGATATCGTCTTTATTGCAGCCGCTCCTATAGCAATGCCATAAGCCGCTGTTACACCAATAGCGGGAGCTCCCCGGACAATCATATCCTTTATCGCTTTCGCGGTTTCTTCGTAGGTCCTGCATTTTACTATTTTTTTCTTCAACGGCAATTTAGTCTGGTCAATCAAACTTAAAATGCCGCCTGTAAACTCAAGAGGCCTCATAAATGTTCCTTAGAAATCACTTTGGTATCCCCATAAATATTTTTATACAATTTTTCAAACTCATCGAGAATGTCCGGGAAATTCTCTCTAATTTCCTGCTCGTGTTCCAATAAGCTCATAAAAATTTTCTTCGCCAGCTCTTCATTATCCTGATTGTGCTTGGCTTGCTTTTCTAAAAAGAAAGCATAACGAATCCGTGAAAGATAATAATACTTCTGAGTCTTCCCAAAATTTTCGGAAAGCAGGTACTTTTCAGCCGCAATATGATAATATTTCGCCGCCATAAAATAAACATCTTGAATGGCATAAATATTGGCCAAATTAAAATACACATCCGCTTCTTGGGGCAATTTTCTGGAGGCGTCTTCATAATATTGAATGGCTCTGGTATAATCCCCTTTGTGGTAGTACAAATCAGCCACTGCTTTTGCCCGGAGTCCTTCCAATTGGATCCTATCCCAAAAAGGCTGCCGAAAGCCATTGATGAATAAATTCTCTTTCTGAATTTGTTCCTTTTTAGGCAAAATATCATGAATGCTATTCTGCTTAGCTTCATTTTGCTGAACGCTGTTTTTTTCGACTTCTTTCTCAGAAGAATTTGCTAACAGATTGCCCTGCAGCAAAAAGCTAATGATGATCCCTAAACATATCCGATAGTTTCCAAACATCGCCCGCTCCTAAAGTAATGAGTATGTTATTCCCATTCAAGAAAGGCCTCACTTTTCCAGGAATATCGCTCAATTTTTCAGAGTAGATAACATTGTTCAAGCCTTTTATCTTCACGACTTCATCGTAAATCATCCTGGCGCTGATTTTATGGATATTTACTTCCCTTGCCGCGTAAATTTCTGTCAAAACCACCCGGTCTGCTTTAGACAAAGCGCGCGCGAATTCTTTATACAACTGTTCTGTTCTGGAGTAAAGATGCGGCTGAAAAATAGCGATGAGCTGAGCGCCTTTCTTGAGAGAAAGGTTTTTAGCCGCGTTTAATGTAGCGTCAATTTCCGCCGGGTGATGCGCGTAATCATCAATGACCATAAAATTATGCTCAGAAAATTTTAACTCAAAACGCCTATCCGCATTCTTAAAATTCGCTAATGTAGAAGAAATAGTGCTATAAGGTATAGCGTTTATTTGAGCGGCCGCAATAGCCAGAAGGGCATTGGTTACATTATGAAATCCTGGGATATTCAAGAAAAATTCACCTATCATTTTACCCTTATTCCTTACCAGGAAAGAAGAAGAGAATTCATTTAAATAAATTTTTTCCGCTGTAAAATCCGCATTTTTCGTCTGAATGCCTATCGAAATTTTATTTTGAAATTTTGTTTTTCGGACAACTTTTCTGAGAATCGCATCATCATTATTATAAATTAAAAATCCATAAGGCGGTATGTTTTTTAAGATATATTCTTCAAAAGCTTTTTTCACATTTTTAAAAGTTTTGTAATAATCCAGATGGTCCGAATCAATATTAGTGATCACAGCAATATTAGGATGGAGTTTTAAAAAAGAACCATAAGCCTCACAGGCCTCATAGATAAAATACTTTCCTTTTCCTTCATACCCTGAACCGCCAATTTCAGAAAGATACCCACCAACAGCTAAGGTAGGGTCCATCCCGGCATTCAAAAAGATCTTTGATACCATAGAGGTAGTGGTCGTTTTTCCATGAGTTCCGGAAACACCGATAGAAAATTTTTCACAGGCTAAAAAATCGAGCATTTTTGCCCTTTCAAAAAGAGGAATTCCCAAACTCTTCGCCTTAAGATACTCTGGATTGTCTTCTGAAATGGCATTGGTAAAAACAACAGCATCTATATTGTCTTTAATATTAGACTCGCTGTGGCCAATAGCTATCTGAATCCCCTGTTTTTCTAAATTTTTTGTAGCCTCTGATTCCTGCTTATCAGAACCAAAGACCTCAAAACCCCTCTTTTTCAGGATTACGGCCAGGGCGGACATACCTACTCCGCCGATTCCTAATAAAAAAAAACGCTTCATCGCGCCGATATCATCCATAAAGCAAAGCCCTCCCCTCTCATTATCGGCTTTTTTTTGATTTTCGAAAAATATTATACCAAATTACAATCTTAGTGCTTAAAATGCCTGACGCCGGTAAAAACCATTGCCATATTGTTTTCATCCGCGGCCTGAATAGAATCCGCGTCTCTTACCGACCCGCCGGGTTGAATGATCGCCGTTATACCTAATTTTGCCGCGTTATCCACTGTATCCCGAAAAGGGAAAAAAGCGTCAGACGCCATCACAGCGCCTTTCAAATCAAATCCAAACTCCTGAGCTTTAATCGCCGCAATTCTCGCAGAATCCACTCTCGACATCTGGCCTGCACCGGCCCCAAAAACCTGCTGATTCTTCACATAAACAATAGCGTTTGATTTAACGTATTGAGCTATTTTCCACGCAAATTTCAAATCTCTCGCTTCACTTTCCGTAGCGCTGCGTTTTGCCGCTGCTTCCCACTTTTCTGGATAAAAACCAATATTATCCCAATCGCCTAACAAAAACCCATTCTCGATCCTTCGGTAATTTTTCCCTTGCTTACTCCAATCTTCTCCCTTCAGCTTTAAAATTCTTAGATTTTTCTTCCCTTTCAATAAGGCAAGCGCCGCTTCATCATAATCCGGGGCAAGCACAATGTCAAAAAAAGTTTCATTCATTTTCGCGGCAGTCGCAGCATCCACTGTTTTATTAAATCCAACAATCCCTCCATAAGCTGAAACCGGATCACCCGCTTTAGCTCTTTCAAAGGCGTCTAAGATAGTATTTCCCAGAGCCGCTCCGCAAGGGTTTGTGTGTTTAATAACTACACAAAAAGGGTCATTAGATACAAATTCTCTCAATATATCCAGACAAGCGTCGGCGTCCAGATAATTATTATAAGACATTTCCTTTCCCCACAAAATTTCAGAGCTCAGCAAAGAAATATTATGATCCACACCGCTTTTATACAATCGGGCCTCCTGGTGAGGATTTTCGCCATAACGCAGATGACTTTCCAATTTCAAGGGAATTGAATGTTCAACCGGAAACTTTTGGTTAGTCTTCTGATTAAAAAAGCTGGAAATCAACCCATCGTAATAAGCAGTATGACTGAAAGCCTTAGCGGCTAAAAGCATCTTAGTTTCTAAAGAAACAGAACCTTTTTCGCTCATCTCTTTCCTGACAAACTCAAAGTCCTGATTATTTACCAGAACAACAACATCTTTATAGTTTTTCGCCGCCGCGCGAATGAGAGCAACCCCGCCAATATCAATCTGTTCAATAATTTCTTCCAGACTGGATTTTTGATTTTGAATGGTTTCTTCAAAAGGATAAAGATTTACTACCACAAAATCAATGGGAGCAATATTTTTTTCCTCTATTTCTTTTAAATGTTCTTTTTTGTCACGCATCGCCAGAATACCCGCATGAACAACAGGATGAAGCGTCTTAACCCTGCCGTCCAGAACCTCCGGAAAACCGGTAGCTTCGCTCACTTCAGTAACAGGTACCCCTTTTCCCTTCAAGTGCTGATAAGTCCCGCCCGTAGATAAAACCTCATAATCCATTTGGGACAAAAAGCGCGCAAATTCATCAATGCCCTCTTTTTTATAAACGCTGAAAAGCGCCCGCCTCTTCATAAAAACTCCTATCTTTTATTCCAATATGTTTCACGTGAAACATATTTAAACTTTATTCTTCGTTGGTTTGATTTTATCAACCCATCTTTGAAGAAGATTAACCAATGTCAAAAAAACCAAAAAAGAAAAAACTGTTAATACTATATAAAGTAAAAAAGATCCGCTGTCTTCAAAATAACGGTTTATCTGAACAGGGACCCAAGAGAAAGGAACAGACAACTGCGCGGCAAAAGACAATCTTTCTGCGCTTCTTAATACAAACCCGCTTGTCAGAACAAAAGCCAGCGGCATAACAACTGTAACTAAAATAAACCCGGTAAAATGAAAAAGAGTAGGAATCAACTGATAAAAATATCTCCCCGCCGATCCCAGATAAACCATGCAAACATAAGCGCAAAAGGCCTGCGCAACCAAATACGAAGCTATCCACCCTGCCGAAGGAGAAAATGCCCCAAAAGAGGGAATAGCTCTAAAAATATCTGAAATATTCTGGATAGAAAAAATCAGCATTAGAATTGTAAAAATCTTCAACAAAACCAGAAATGATTTTAAAATAAAATAAATAAAAATCGGCGGCTTTGCTTCTTTTCCGGAAACAGTACTCTCCACTTCTTCCGGCTGTTTTCTAGGGCCTTGATGTACTTTTACCTTTACTTCTTCCATAACTATTCCTTTTTCTTAATTTTTCTGGCCTGATTTCAGCTGAAGTAAGTTTTTCTCAATCAGATTGATATTCAGATATTTTTCTTTTAATTCATCCACTTTATTTTTATCCGAATTTAAAACAAAATAAGCCAGCTCATATTGAGGAGAAACGATTTGAAAAAATGGTTTTAAAAAAGAAGTGTCTTCTATTTCTAATCTAAAATACTCACTATTTTCTTCCATAAATTTTTTAATATTATCCTTCCCGCCTACTTCCTTATAACCGACTGCGCTTAACACCGCGTTTCTGAACTCATTTTTCGCCCGATCCAGGATGTCTTTTCTGTCTACTCTGGCCATTTCAGCTTCCCAATTCTTTGGGGCAAGAATAAAAACTCTCTGCCTTAAATCTTCCTTATAAAACTCCGCCGCAATCCAGAAATACGAATCCTTCCGAATTAATCCCTTCGCCAGAACAGTCTGTTCAGCGGGAAGAATTAGATAGGGGGCAACTTTATTCGTATACTCGGAGGAAACAATCCTTCTATAAACAAACTTTCTTTCCCTCAGAATATAATAAGAATCATCTTTCAGATAAAAAAGATTGTTAAAATAAAGCGAAGGTTGATAATAGATGGCTGTATCAATTTTGACAAGATTTTTAACACTTAAAACAATGTTCTCAAAAGTAGGATTGGAAACAAGTTTAATAATAATGAGTAGCGGCACAACTATAACGGCAAACTTCAACAAATTAAAAATCACTTTAAAGAATTCAGAAAGAGGGTGGTAACAATGAGGGCAATTCCGGGTATTAAAAATACCGCCTTCAAAATGAGTGCTGCAGTTATTACAAATCCATCGCGCCATAAATCACCCCGCTATTATTTACCTATCACCGGGAAGCAATAGAATGAAAGATGTTCTCTAACTCATCCTTTGAAAAATAATGGATCTCTATTCGCCCTTTTTTGGACGTTCCTTTAATTTCAACTTTAGCGCCTATTTTTTGAATAAATTTTTCCTCTATTTCATGGAGTGAACGATCCTTCTTTTTTGTTTCACGTGAAACATTTTTTGTTTCTTGAACTGAAAATGTCTTCGCTTCTCTTTCCGCTTCCCGGACAGAAAGGCCCTTTTCAATAATATAATGAGTAAAGCCAATCATTCGATCCAGATCCTCAATCGTTAAAACAGCCCGGGCATGCCCTTCGGTAATTTCCCCAGTTGCCACTTTTTCCCGTATGGTTTCCGGAAGCCTTAAAAGCCTCAGTGTATTGGCGACAGAACTGCGGTTTTTACCCACCTTCTTTGCCACTTCATCCTGGCCGCAACCCAGCCTATCCATTATTTCTTTATAAGCCAGAGCTTCTTCAATGGAATTTAACTCCTGACGCTGAATATTTTCTATCAAGGCTATTTCCAACCGGTCTTCATCGGTAAAATCTTTTATAATACAGGGAATCTCCATAAGGTCAGCCATTTTTGCCGCGCGCCACCTACGCTCACCAGCCACCAATTCATAAGTCCCATTACCCAGGTCGCTCACGATAATCGGCTGAATCACACCTTTTTCACGAATAGAATCTGCCAATTCTTTCAGCGCATTTTCATCAAAATTCTTACGAGGTTGATAACGGTTCGGAAGAATTTTATTAATATCAATAGAATTTACCTGCCCTTTGTCTATTTCTGTAGAAATATTTTCGTCGATTAAAGCCAGCATCCCCCGCCCAAGGCCGTGCTTCATAAAGAACTCCCCGCTTTCTTCAAAAACTCTTTCCCGAAATGAAAGTAGGCTTCCGCGCCCTGGCTTTTATAATCATACTCATAAATTGCCACCCCATGGCTGGGCGCTTCAGAAAGGCGCACATTTCTAGGAATAACTGTATGGTAAACATTTTCTTTAAAATAATTTTTCACTTCTTCCACTACCTGCTTTGACAGATTTGTCCGGGAATCGTACATCGTAATCAAAACACCTTCAACAGCCAGATTTTTATTCAACCCGCTTTTAACTATTTTGATTGCCTTCAGCAATTGCGCCATGCCCTCCATCGAATAAAATTCGCTTTGCATCGGTATCAGAACGCTATCCGCGGCAACCAACCCATTTAATGTAAACAATCCTAAGGATGGCGGCGTATCAATTAAAATAAAATCATAGTCCTTTTTAATGGATTCCAGCGCGTCTTTCAAAACATACTCTTTCCTTGGAAAACCCATCATTTCGACTTGCGCCCCAGCTAAATCGAGAGTCACCGGGACCAGCTTCAAGTCAGGGTACTTTGTATCCAGTATTACGTCTTTGATCTGCTTTTTACCAATCAGCACTTCATAAATCCCATTGCCTGTTCTTTCCTTAAAATTAACCCCCAACCCGCTGCAGGAATTCCCCTGCGGGTCAATATCAATCAGAAGGGTCCTCTTCTGGTCTTTTGATAAAAAAACAGCCAGGTTAATAGCAGTGGTCGTTTTTCCTACTCCACCTTTTTGATTCGCGATGACAATTGTTTTCGCCATATTATTTCTCCATTATTCTATTAAATTTCAATAAATCAAGTCATTCTTGAACTATAAGAAACAGCGCCTATGAGTATAAACACAAAAGGGCTTTTTTGCAAAAAAAAAGAGGCGCTATCAGGCGCCTCTTTTTTAAAAGCCTTTACCGTAACAAATATTAGGCGCGGTTAATTAACCGCGCCTTTATACTCATCTCTAATCTCTATCTCTCGAAATTAATATTAACCGAATCAAGTTCAAAATAGCCATCAACGCGGCAGCAATATAAGTCATCGCGGCGGCGCTTAAAACCGCCTGAGCGCCTTTCAATTCCTGAGTGTTCAAATAGGATCCAGCGCGTAATACTTTTAACGCCCGGCTGCTAGCGTCAAACTCTACAGGAAGAGTCACCAGATGAAAACCCACTACTCCCGCGAAAAAATAGATACCGAGCTGAGTCAGCATAGGTATGCTAAAGAAAAACCCAATAAGAAACAAGGGAATTGCCAGATTAGAAGTAATATTTACTACCGGCACAACCGCGTTACGAAGAGCGATAGGCCCAAAACCCCGCGCATGCTGAATGGCATGCCCTGCCTCATGCGCCGCCACGCCTATGGCGGCTATCGAAGAACTTCCATAAACGCTCTCGGAAAGCCTTAATACTTTAGCTTTCGGATCATAATGATCTGTCAAGACACCCGAAACGCTTTCTATAGAAACACTGCTGACGCCATAATTACGAAGAATCTCTCCCGCGGCTTCTTCCGCTCTTATACCACGACTTGACGCGATTTTAGAATACTTCTTAAATGTAGACTGGGTAACAAATTGTGCCCACAAAGCAAACAGAAAAGCCGGAATCAGCATCAAAAAAGTCCAATCATTCCAAAAAAACATAAAAAAACCCTCCTTATCCCTCGATTTTAGGTTCGTCCGTTTTGAAGAGAAGTTCCGCTTCGTCAAAAGCGACATTAATGATTTTTGAAACGCCCTGTTCTTCCATGGTCACGCCATAGAGGGCATCGCAAATTTCCAGAGTCGACTTTGAGTGGGATACAATAATAAACTGGCTGGTCTGCTTGAAATCCTTCAGGATGGATTTGAAACGCTCGATATTGTCATCATCTAAAGGTGCGTCCATTTCATCCAGCACGACAAACGGCGTAGGCTTTAGATAAAGAATAGCAAAAATAACCGCAATGGCCACCAGGGCTTTTTCCCCTCCGGAAAGGAGCGAAATGCTCTGGAATTTTTTTCCGGGCGGTTCGGCGAATATATTGATACCGGAGTTTAAGACATCCTCTTCATTTTCCATCACCAGATCCGCGCGGCCGCCGTCAAAGAGGCGCGCGAATATTTTCTTAAAAGCCTTACGAATATCTTCAAAAGCAGATGAGAATTGATCCACGCACTTCGCGTTCGTTTCCGCAATCAATGCCTTAATATCTTCTATTGCCTTTTCACTATCCTGCTTCTGCGTTAGTAGAAAATCCATTTTTTCCTTCGCGCCTTGATATTGCTCAATAGCCAGCAAATTGACATCTCCCAGGTTAAGCAAATCCTGCCGGATTTTATTGATTTCCACCGAGATATTCTCAAAACTGTCTGCACTTTCTACTTGAATAGTCCGGACATCCGCTCCAAAGTTCTTCATGCTGTTTTCAATAATCGAATCCAGAAAACCTCTTCTCTCAGAAACAGCGCTTTCCAGATTGACCAGCGTCTTTTCCAATTTCTGGATCGCGTCTTCGTTTTCTTTTCTTTTTAGCTCGAGAGCTTTTCGGGACTTCTGTAAACCTTCTATCTGACTTTTTTTCTGCTCAATTAACTCCTTGAGTTCGCTGCTTTTCTGGGTTTTTTCCCCAAGTTTTTTCGTATCGTCCAGAATTCTTTTATCCAATTCTTCGACAATCGCTATCGAATTATTTTTATCGCTTTCATAAGTGTTTTTTATTTTTTCAATATCCGCGATCTGATTTTTGATCCGGGCGGTTTCGTTTAACAAGGACTTGTATTTTTCTTCTACTCTCGCGAAATCGACTTTCTTCTTGTTTAAATCCTCAAACAAAGCATTCCTTTTATTTTTAAATTCCCGAATTTCTTCATCGTACTGATCCACGCATATCAGCATTTCCTCTATGAGGCTTTGTTTTTTTTCTATTATCGCCGAAAGTGAATTAATCTGATTTTCCAGTACCTTTTGGGCTTCCTGGGAAGATGCCAGCTGGTCCGCGATTTTTTTCAGCTCATTCTTAAGATTGGCCAGTTCAAAATCATTTTTATTGTATTGATTCTGAATGTCTTCACGAACAGCCTGAAGCGCGAGAATTTTTGCTCTGGCAGCCTCTATTTCCTGCTCATTCTTCTGGATAGAGGAAACAATCGCTTCAATTTCCTTTTCGATAGTTTCCTTCCGGGTATAAGCTCCCTCGTCGCTGTAAAGAATGCCCAATATCTTTTCATAAGAATTTTTATAATCCGCGAAAAACGCCTTCAGCTTTTCAATCGAGTCTTTTACTTCCTGCACAGTCTGGTGCTTCTGAATCGAGTCCATCAAAGTTTGTATCACATTCTCAATATTACTTTCTAATAAAGGTTTTTGATGAGAAAATTTTTCCAGAAGCACCGCCTGCTTTTCCAGCGACTCCATAATGACTTTGTCCATCGACTTTAGTTTTACCTGCAATTCTTTCATCGACGCATTATGTTTAGAATTCTCACCCTTAATAGAAACTTCCCGCTGAATCAGTAATTCCAGGTCGCCCATAATCTTTCCAAGCTCGCTTTTTAATTTTGAATTTTCCCGGGAAGAAACCTCAAACTGGTTTTTTTTCTCCTCCAATTCAATCTGGATTCCCCTGGAAAGATTCCATTTTTCTTCTAAGGACATTCGGTAAGTTTCCAATTTGGTCTGCACGGCAATGAGCTCATGTTTTTGCTTTTCAATGTCGTCTTTGCTGATGATCTTCTCAAAACCCAGTTCTTTTGAACGAAGAAGTATTCCAGAATCAAGCTGGCGAATTTCTGTGTGGATAGCGTCTATTTTAGACTGTATGTCCAGATTCGCGTCCTGTACCCTTTCTTTTTCCTCAAAAACCTGGTCCATTTCCTGGCTTTTTTCAGTCAATTCCTGATTCAGGCCTTTTCTTCTTTCTTCCCCTTCGAGAAGCCTGGCTTCCATACTTTTTAATTGATTTTGAACTGAGGTTTTTCTATCCCGATTATTTTCAAGCCTGGTCCTGGTCTCGCCTAATTCTTTTTCGATAAAACCGTAGTCTTCACGGGTGCCCAGCAGCTCTGTTTCACGATTTTGAATATCGCTCTCTACTATTATAATGTTTTCTTCTTTCTGTTTTAATTCTTCAGCCAGAGGTTTTAATTTTTCTTCCGTCTTTCTTTTTTGATTCATCTTATCAGAAATTTCTTTCTCAAAATTTTTAATCCGGAGCGCCTCAAATTTTAGTTCCAGATTTCGCAGAAGCGCCTTCCATTCATTGTACTTTGACGCGTTTTCCGCCTGTCCTTTCAGGCTTTCTATCTCTTTTGAAAGCCCAAGTATAATATCACTCACCCTTTCGATATTGATCCGTGAATTTTCGAGCTTCTTTTCCGCTTCTTCCTTCCGGAATTTAAACTTCGAAATGCCGGCAAAGTCCTCAAAAAGCACGCGCCTTTCCATAGCGCTCTCACTGAGAAGCCGGTCAATTTTTCCCTGCTCAAAAATCGCGTAGCTATCCCTGCCGATACCGGTGTCTAAAAAAAGTTCCACAATATCTTTCAACCGAACTTTTGACTTATTAATACTGTATTGACCTTCACCGGAGCGGAACATCCTTCTGGAAATCATCACCTCGTTGTAATCAATGGGCAGCCAATGGTTTTCATTATCAAAAGTGAGGCTCACTTCCGCCATACTGGCGGGGGTTCTATCGCGTGTTCCGTTAAAAATCACATCTTCCATTTTATCGCCGCGGAGGCTTTTGGCGCTCTGCTCACCTAAAACCCACTTGATCGCTTCCACAACGTTGGATTTTCCAGAGCCATTCGCGCCGACAATTCCGGTAATTCCATCCACCAGTTCAATAGTTGTTTTAACAGGAAAAGATTTAAAACCATGAAGATCTATGGTTTTTAAGTACCGAGCCATTCTTACTCCATCAAAATAAATCTAGACAATTATTATATCTTCTAAATCGATACAAATCAATTTTTGTAAACTGGCATATTAATTCCCCCTTTGAAAAGGGGGTTAGGGGGATTTAACCCCTTTTTTGAAACCAGCTGGTTATCCCTCCAAAAATCTCCGCCAATGCTATAAATGGAAGCATAATCTTATTGACAAAATATTTATCATAATGAAAGATAATTCGCAAAGTATTAAAAATCGAAGAAAAATTTAAGGATCTCACACCGGCCAGAATGCTGAGTAAGCTTCTTTTTGACGCAAACAGATAGCTTTTTCGGACAATTTTTCCCCAATTTTTCCCTTCAAATAATAATTTTACTTTTTCATGATTCAAATATTTCTCAGTAATATAATAAAATACTTCACTGTCCATACCTGCGCTATGCAATTGAACCGTGTCTGATTTGGGATTGAAACGCCAGCTTGAAAGAACCTCATCCAGGTAATAAAAATCATATTCCAAAGAAAAGCGCATGCAAATTTCCACATCCACGGCAAATTTCGCGTTTTTATCCAATAGCCCCAGCCGGTTAAAGCATTCTTTTCTATACAGAATACCGGTTGGAACACAGCAAGGATAAACCCTGGCTAAAAAGTCAAACAATATTATTTTTTTATCTATCAGGCCGCTGTCCTTTCTATATTTATAGAGATAATTCATTTTTTGAATCAGGTAAAAAACAGGATGGGTTCTTTCATCATTTTCATTAATAATCTCTAAAGGAGACATAACAACACCAACGTCAGGATATTTATCCAGAATCGGAACCATTTTTTCAAGGCAATCCGGTTTCAACAAATCATCATCCATTAAATATTTTATGTATTTACCCTGAGACAATTCCAGCGCTTTATTTAAATTTCCCAGACCACCGATGTTTTTTTCATTCTTATGATATCGAATCGATGAATTATTTAAACTTTCTATTCCGTTTTTTGAATCTTCATTGGAGCTATTGTCAGTAATGACAATTTCATAATCTTTGTATGACTGTGCGAGACAGGATTTCAAGGCTTTCAGCAATAAATCCGGACGATTGTAAGTCGGTATACAGATTGAAACAACCGGGCTTTTCATTTTAATAGCTCCCCGCATAAATTTTGCGTGAACCCTTCAGCAATAAATGGGAATATTTTCGGCCCCGTAACAAAATCGTGTATGGTGTTCAAATAATTCTGATGCTCCGAAGTGCTCATTTTTTTTAGATAGTCGTAAAGCTCATCATAACTCTTGAAATTCCTTTTATCAATGAAACAGCCAGATGGAATATAATCTTGAACATCCGGCGCGCCTAGATAAACTGGAATGCATCCGGAAAAGAAACAATCAAAAATCTTTTCAGTAATATAGCCCGGTATAACAGCGTTTTCATAACAAATAGAAAACTTGTACTGTTTTAACACCTCTTTCTTTGTTTTTACAGGCCCTTTATAAGAAGGAAATAATTTTAATTTAGGAAAAAACGGCATTTTCTGATACAAGAATTTTAATCCAAAATTCAATGGAAACAACAAACCCGGAAAATAAAACTTGTCCCAATCTAGCCCAAAAAGGTCAAATTCTCCCGGATGATTTTTCTCAAACCACCGGATTGCCTTCACTCTTTCCGAATAAAGCTCAAGAGGATGATTCCAATATTTATGGCCGGCTATCACGCTACAAAATTTGCTTTTGAGCGACAAATCAAATGAAGAAGAATCAACTGCTAATTTATTCGAAAAACTCATCAAATGAAAATATTTTTTATTATCCACCATATCCGTTTTCCACGTAAAAACTTTTTTAAAGTACTTATGATTTTTTTTATTAAAATTGGCCGGCCGCAGCATCCCGCACTCAAAAATAATCAGGTAAAGCTCAGGATGCCTTTTTTGAATCAATTTCCTGAAATAGGAATTGAACTTTGTCGGGTAATCTAAAAAAACAATTTTATCAAATTTCTCCAGGGGCTCCATGTCTATAGTAGCGGCTTTATGCCCCGCTTCTTTTAAGTATTTACCAAGATAAACCATGGAGTAAAGCAAGTCATCACCGATAGGCGAAGAAATATCGTTAAACATTCTATTCTTGTTGTAAAGGGAATAAAAATTATAAAATCCAATAACCATTTTGCTTCCTATTTACCGTTTATTGCCATTTCAAGCGCATAAGTAAATATGTTATCCCAATCATATTTCAAAGCTAAATGAAAGGCGTTTTTCCTGTATTCTTTTATCATAGATTTATTTTTTAAATAATCAATGACTACTTTTACAAAGTCACTTCTATTATAAGGTATCACAAACCCTGATTTATTATCTTGAATTTCTTTCGCAATAGGGGCTATGTCTGTCATTAATACCGGAACTCCACAGCCAAGATAAGTTTTTACCTTGCCTGGATCGGTATTTTTCACATAAGGGTGATCGGGTTTGTAAGTGCAAATCCCAAGAACAGCTTGAGCCACCCTTTGTTCCATTTTATGAGGGTCTTTCATAAAACCCAAAAACGAAACATTTTTATCTAGTTTTTTCTTTTTCACTTCATTCCTTATTTCCTGTTCGTATTCATCCCCTTTTCCAATAATTATTAAACAAATATCCGGGAAGACTTTGATTAAATCCTCTAAAGCGCCAATAGCAAGTTCAATGCCCTGGTATTTATGAATAAAACCCATATAAACCAGTTCCCTGGAGTGAACTTTATTCATGCTTAGATAATTCTCTTTCTTCACAAAAATTCCATGAGGTGTTACAATTTGATGAGGAAAAGTATGCCTCCATTTTTTCTCTCTTTCCCTTATCATGGCGCCGCTATAATTCCAGGTAATAGAGCTATACTTCGCGCACCATTTTTCAACAAGATGATAAATAGTGTTTATCCATTTATTTTGAAATCTGTCCGGAATGTAGTCAATCACATAATATACCACTTTCCTCACTTTTCCGAAAGACTTTAGTATCAAACCAACA
The DNA here is from genome assembly GCA_020052515.1 of Brevinematales bacterium. Lineage (GTDB taxonomy): Bacteria > Spirochaetota > Brevinematia > Brevinematales > JAOACQ01 > JAGVOW01. The sequence goes on from JAGVOW010000034.1 coordinate 28,100, forward strand.
AAAGCATTAAGATTCCCGGCTCCGACAAACAGGTCAATTTTTCCTCTCACTTTAAATAAAACCCAGAAAAATGTAATAAAAGAATCTTTTATATAAGATAGGATTTCCGGCAATTTTTCTATGTTAGATTTAAAAGAACGGCGCTCTATACCTTTATGATATAATACAGCGTATGAATTTTTTATCTGATTATTTAATACCGCCATGTTTGGATGGCCGATAAAAAAAACTTGATCTGCGTTATTTTTTAGCAGATAATCCCTTAATGAATGCGGCGGGCCGTACACAATATCATGACACACTATGACAAATGACTTATCATCCAATTTAGTTTTATCTTTTAATATGCTATCCATAAAAATCCTTAATTCCACAAAGCCCTTTAGCGGTTTTTTCTAAAGAACCGGGTTTTCAATAAATCTTTGAAACCAAAAAAAATAGGGCCTCGAGACTTCCACACAAAGCAAAAAATAGAAAACAGACGGTCCAGTTGCTTGAAAAATCCTTTGGGAGTTAAAAATCGATCAAGGGCAACATGATTAAGAATCTGATTTTTGTACTCAATCAGTTCCGCAAGAGAGTGCTCTGCCTGAAAAAAAGGAACAAATTGATCAGTAAGCCAATAAGAATCGTCTATAAAATGGTTCCTTTTTGCTATTTCATATACTTCTGTTCCAGGATAAATAGTCAAAATTCCTATATCACTATAAAGAGTGTATTTAATTTTTTGAATTTTTTTGACCAGATCGATGGTTTCCTGAACTGTCTCCTCATTTTCGCCAGGCAAACCAACAATAAGAAATGTTGTAGTAATAATTTTAGATTTTGCAAATAATTGATAAGTATAGATAACATCTTCGGGAGTAATGTTTTTTTTGCAGCTTTTTAAGATTCTTGCGGAACCGCTTTCAAGGCCAAACAAAACCTGGAAAAAACCGGCTTTCTCTAAAGCCGTAATCATCTCTTTCGATACCGGCTTAAAACGGGCACTGCAGATAAATCTTATCTTAATATTTCGTTTAACGATTTGATCACAAAAATCCAACACTCTTCTCTGGTCAAGAAAAAACGAATCATCATGAATCCAGATATAAGTCATCTGGGGGAAATTTTTAACCATCCATTCAATCTCGGCTATTACATTAGAAACCGACCTAAACCGGACCCTACGGTGCGAAATACTATCTAAGCAGCAAAAACTACAGGAAAAAGGACAGCCCCGGCTCGTTAATATATTACCTCGTGTGCGGTTAGGATGAAAAAACAATTCATGCTTTGGAAACGGCAAATCATCCAGATTATCAATCAATTCTCTGGCTGGATTAAGAACCACCTGGCCATTTTGAACAAACGCAATTCCTTTAACCGAACTGATAGGCTCTTTTTTCTCAAAACAAGCCAGCAACTCTGTAAATGTCAATTCCCCTTCGCCAAGAACCGCTATCAGGTAAGGGAATCGATTCAGGATTTGCTCATACATAACTGTAGTATGAACTCCGCCAATAATTATTTTTATATCCGGGTATTCTTGATGAATTTCCTCGATCAAACGAAAAGCGCTGGTACGATTAAACGCAAGAAGTTGAAACCCAACTACATCAAAATGTTTCGCTTTTATTCTATCTCGAACTGTTTGATAGCATGTCTCATAATCGAAATCATTGAGGAAAAGTAAACCAACCTCATGGCCTTTACTTTCAATGTATGAATGCAGATAGGCTAATCCAATCGGATAATGGGAATTGGTTTGAACGATTGGCGATCGCTGATGCTCTTCAATACTAGTAGTTAGTAAAAGCACATTAAGCATTATCGGCCGCTCCTAACGAAGGATTATTCTTGAATAATTATATTGTTTTTTTTTGACTCTGTCAAACAAACATGATTACCTATATTCTAGTATTCCAGGAAATAACACCCGGAAAAACTAAACAGCAAAAATGTTAGGATTTTTAACAATATTTTTGACTTAATTTTAATCCTTGCTTATAATTCAGTAAAACAATGCGGAGGTTTCCGATGAAAAAATTTGGAGTTGTTCTGCTCCTTTTATTCTTTTATTCATCTGGCTTTTCTATTACTACCTCAGAAATTAGAGATATAATGGAAAAGAAAGTCGCAAATGTAGAAGATGCTCTTTCTCTAACAGCTTCTTTAAAATCAGAAAGAAGTGAGAAAGAAATGGACCTGAAAAAGAGCAGTCGGCTTTCTTCTTTGAAAAAAGAAGCGAAATTAGACGCTGGTTCTTTAGCGATTATTGCCATTGAATTTAAAAAATGTGATGGCGGTATTATTTACAGCCTGACGGGATGGTCAAAATACGCCGCGGAAAGTTTGATTCATCAGAAAATTTTCCCACGCTATTTTTCGTGGAACAGAGAAATCAGTGGAAATGAGTTGATAGAATTTATTACTGCTTTGAAAGAAAAAGCAGAATCCCCAAAGAAATAAGGAGGCCTTTATGAAGAAAATTATTATTATTTTGTTTATTCTTGGTTTTTTCAATCTTCTATTTGCCGGAAAAGTAACAGAAGTAAAAGGCCAGGCGGATGTAATGCAAGATGGGAAGTGGCAAAAGGCCGAAGCAGGAATGGCCATCGATAATAATACAAAAATCATGACCGGGATCAATTCCTCACTGAAAATAGAAACAAAAGGCGGTTTCTACATCGTTAAAGAATTATCAATGGTTACTTTCAACGAAATCTCAAAAGATAAATCATTGGACCAAAAAGTTTCCATAGAAGTAGGCAAAGTAAGGGTCCGCTTTACCAAAATTGCCGGTATTAAATCTTCCTTTAAAGTACAGACACCGAAAGGAACAGCATCTGTTCGGGGAACTGAGAAAGAACCAAGCTATTTCCCAATTGCTGGGATGAATGTGTTGGTGATAGAAGGTTCCAGCGATATCAGTGATAATAATGGAAATTCTTTTATCGCGAGACAGGGAGAGAGCGGCGGCGTATCTTCTGACGGTGATATTTACGGAGAGTCAGACCTTGATGAGGAAGCAGCCGGCTATATGGACCAATTCGGCGATGATGACATTGGAAGCCTGGGTGATGATTTATCAGAGTTTTTCAATGATTATTTCAGGCTTTTCTCAAATGAACCGGAAAGATTATAGGAGATCGGCATGAAAAAAACAGTTTTATTTTTTTTAATAGTTTTTGCGCTTTTTCCCCTCAGCGCTTTTAGTTTTAACTGGAATTTCAGTTTTGAAGAAATTCCCATGTTTATCAGCGGAGTGGACGCTACTACCAATATGAATTATTATAGTTTTTTCAACATAGCAAATTTGAGTTTCAGTATTCATCCCAATAACGATATGCAGCTCAAGTTTCGAATAAAAGACACTTATTTAGACCTTACCAATAGCATCAATACTTTCAGCAACCGAAATAAGCTCTACATTGACCGCTTCAGTTTTGAGTATTCGGGAGATAGTTTAGGCCTCCTTGCGGGCAGGGATATATTCTTGGAAAACAACGGACTCATTATTGGAAATCTGGCTGACGGGATCAAGTTTCAGTCCAGCCTTTTTGAGTTTAAGCAGAGATTTTATTTCTATCATTCCGGATTGTTTGGAACGCTTCCCCGGGAAATCAATCAATTCAACGCGAATTATTTTGATCAAAACCAGACCAACGGCGGAGCAAGCAGGCTATCCACAGGAATTGCCCTGGAAAAGTTTGGATTTCTTACTAAATCCATTTCCGCTTTGTTACTCTATAGTATGGATTTATCTACCAATGCTTCTTTTTATCCTCTTTACCTGGGACTTGCCTCAGATGGGGTCATTTTCTCCGGATTTTCCTACAATGCCTCCTTTTTTTACCAGGGTGGAAGCTATGTGAGCAATATTTCCCTATCCGCATGGGCAGGAGATATTTCGCTCTTTTATTTCTTACCGATAGACGCAAAGATAGGATTTATCACAGGCATTGCTTTTGCTACAGGAGATGATATAAACACTACCAATTCTATGGAAAGATTTAATTCCTTTGGGAAATACGACACAGACTTCGTGCTGATACCTGATTTTTCTAATTTATTCTTATTCCGCTTAGGCGCTGTGGCAAAGATTCTGGATGAAAAATTGTCTATCAAAGCCGATTATGTTTATCTCTCGCGCATGCAAACGAATGATTCAGTAAACGGTTTCTACAGCGGCAGTGGAGCGACAGTCGGCCATGAGCTTTCAGCCAAAATCAACTGGGAATTTGACCCAAATATATCCATTTTTCTGCAGGCTGGTTCTCTCTTTGGAGGCGACGCGAGAATCGAAAGAACCAATGACTATAAATTAATCGCGGGTACAGTTATCAAGTTGTAATTTTCTGAGGGGCCTGGATTGAAGAAGGAAACGATTTATCAAATCGCAATTATTCTGCTTGTTCTTTTGTTATCTCTATTGTTTTCTTTTAGCCGTCCGGGTGAGATGATAAATTTAAAGCTCTACGACATATTTTTTCAAGCAAAACCTCAGCCAAAAGAGTGGGATAAAATACTCTACGTGGATATCGATGACCAATCCATTGATCTCATAGGTCAATACCCCTGGCCAAGAAACATAATGGCCAAGGGCGTTTCCGCGTTGAAAGACCTTGGAGCTGGAAGGATTATTATTGACATTGAATATATTGATCCCTCGCCCCTATTCCTGAATACCGACTATTACGAAGAAATCCGCCAGCAAAAGGTCCGCTCACTTCCAACTTCCACTATTCAAGAAAAGCTGGTTGTCAATCCCGACAACGAACTTTTTACTTCTTTCGCGGCCGGAAACAGAAATGTATACCTCGGGTGCCGGGGGTTGGATGACACCAGCAAAAAGAGGACAGACATAAGAAGTGAAGAAAATTTTGATTTAATAGAAATCACCAATCTTTTCTTTATCCCTTTAAAAAACAAAAGCCTCACCAATTATTTATCGGTTGACCGGTATATGGAAACCCCTGTCTATCCGCTGTATCGAGGCGCGAAAGATATTGGTTTTACTCTGGCTGAAAAAGATATAGATGGATCATTGCGAAAAATTAAGCTTTTTAGAATATACGAAGATATGCTGGTACCTCAGCTTTCTCTGGCTCCTTTAATGGATGAGCTGGGGATAGATCGCGACAGGATTGAGATAAAACCCGGCAATTACATAAAGTTTTTTACTAAAGAAAATAAAACCATTCAAATTCCTATTACCAGGTCGGGGGAAATGGCGATCAATTTTACAAAAAAATGGGCCGAAAAACCCTTTGGCCAGCATATTCCTTTTAGTATGTTGATAGAGTATTATGACCTGAAGAAGACAGTAGAAGAACAGCTTCCCTATTTGAATAGTACAGCGATATCAGCGGAAGACAAAGAAACTATTCTGGCTAACGCCAAGCTCCTCGAAGAAATTTCCCAGAAACTTGCCGTGATAAAAGGAAAAATCACCATTACGGGCTGGACAGCCGAATCAACGACAGACAGCGGCGCGATTACAATTGATCCGTTAGCCCCTTTGGTCCTATTGCAGGGAAACGTCATCAATACAATCTACCAGCAAAATTTTCTCACTGAAATTTCAAAAGAGATAAATATTATTTGCCTTGTTCTTCTGGCCATTTTCATTTTATTAATCAGCTGGAGAGTTCAATCGGCTTCAAAAGAGACCTTGCTATCAGCAATTTTTATAGGTGTATTAATCATCCTGTTATACGCGGCACTTGCTGTTTTTGGATGGATTTTTAATTATATATTGATCCTTTCCAGCTCTATTATCTCACTGGTTGTCCTTACGGCCTTCAAATTCATTCTTTACGATAAACAGAAAAATTATATTAGAAAAGCTTTTATGCAGTATCTTTCTCCTGAGGTAGTAAGAGATGTGATCGCCAATCCCGGTTTATTAAAGCTTGGCGGGGAAAGAAGGGAAATCACTGCTTTTTTCTCGGATGTCGCGGGCTTTACGACGATTTCCGAAAAGTTGACGCCGGAAGAAGTGGTCCTGCTTCTCAATAAATACCTGACGGCTATGACCGATATTATTCTTTCTCATGGCGGAACGGTCGACAAGTATGAAGGCGATGCCATTGTTGCCTTTTTCGGCGCGCCGTTTCCTCATCCGGACCATGCCGCCCGCTGTTGCGCGGCCGCTGTCGATATGCAGAACGCTTTGATTAAACTCAGGGAACAGTGGATTAAAGAAGGGTTTCCTCCGGTCGTTATGCGCATCGGCATTAATACAGGCCCGGCCATTATCGGAAATATGGGCTCTCAACAGCGTATGGATTATACAATGATGGGCGACACAGTAAATTCAGCTTCGCGTTTTGAAGGCGCGAATAAGGCTTACGGAACCTATACGATGATTTCAGAATTTACCTACCAGCAGGTAAAAGATGATTTTTTGGTGAGAAAACTGGACCTTCTCCGGGTAGTAGGGAAAAGCGCCCCAATAGCGGTTTATGAACTGGTGGGCAAAAAAGAAGATGTGAGTGAAGAAAAATTAGTCGTTCTCAATCTTTTTCAAATAGCTCTAGAAAAGTATTCTTCGAAAAACTGGATGGACGCTTCTGATTTATTTTACGAGATTTATAAAAAATTTAATGACTTGCCTTCAAAAACTTATTATGACCGGTGTGTTCAATTCAAGAAAAATCCTCCGCCCCCGGATTGGGATGGCGTTTACGTATTAAAGAGTAAGTAAATGTCGCCTCATAAAAAATTTTCCGCTTTGTTCTGGATTCTTTGGATTGCCTTAATTTTCTTTTTATTCCCTACTACTCATTTTTTCTCAGCGGATGCCTCAAAATTTTCCTCTATAAAACAAAAAGTAGAAGCAATATTGCCGCAGATGACGCTGGAGGAAAAAATTGGACAAATGACCCAGATAGATTCTCAGGTCATAATGAACAATTTGCAGGATATTAGTGCTTATGGGATAGGTTCTTTATTAAGCGGTGGAAATTCAGGCCCTTCGTTTAATAGCCCGGAGTCCTGGGCAAATATGGTAGATCGTTTTCAATCTTACGCCTTGAAATCCCGCTTGAAGATTCCCCTTATCTACGGCATCGACTCGGTGCATGGCCTTTCTCATGTAAAGGGAGCTACGGTATTTCCTCATAACATTGGATTGGGAGCGGCCAGAAATCCAGTCTTAGTAGAAAAAATCGCGCGAATTACGGCAATGGAGACTGCCGCTCTGGGAATAAAATGGACTTTCGCGCCCTGTATCGCCGTTCCTCAAGACATCCGATGGGGAAGGACTTATGAAGGTTTCAGCGAAGACCCAAAATTGGTTTCATTATTGGGGGCTTCCGCTATAAAAGGCTCGCAGAGCACCAATTTGTCTGACCCCACCTCCATTCTGGCCTGCGCGAAGCATTTTGCGGGCGATGGCGGGACGGAATTCGGCACCGGCTATCCAGAGTTGCTGGACCAGGGTGACGCGAGGATACCGGAAAAAGAATTGCGCTCGATTCATATTTTCCCTTACATTGCCGCTATTTCCAATGGAGCTGCCAGCGTGATGGCATCCTTTTCCAGCTGGAATGAAATAAAAATGCATCAAAATAAGTACCTTCTCACCGATGTTCTTCGTAAAGAATTAAAATTCTCAGGCATTCTGGTTTCTGATTGGGCGGCGGTCAAGCAGCTTCCAGGGACTCCTGAAGAACAGGTAAAGCTCGCTATCAATGCCGGAATTGATATGGTCATGGTTCCGGACAGCTACCAGCAATTTATCGGCAATCTAACCGCTTTAGTCAGAAAACAAGAAGTTTCGGAAGAGAGAATTGATGAGGCGGTCAGGCGGATTCTTACTTTAAAATACAAATTAGGGCTTTTTGAGCATCCCTACTCCCATCGGGAATTACTGGCTCAGGTGGGCGGCAGAGAGCATCGGGAATTGGCCAGAGAGGCAGTGAGAAAATCTTTAGTGCTTCTCAAAAATAAAGACAAAATACTGCCTCTTTCTAAAAAGCTCAAAAAAATTATCGTCGCGGGTAGAAAAGCGGATGATATCGGCAGCCAATGCGGAGGCTGGACGATTACCTGGCAGGGAGCAACTGGGGCTATTACTACCGGTACTTCTATCCTGCAGGCTATTAAAAAAGCTGTTTCTACGAACACCATTGTTTTCTATTCCACAAATGGAGAAAACTGTCTGGGTGCCGATGCAGTTATCGCGGTAGTAGGAGAAGGCCCTTATGCTGAAATGAAAGGGGATAGAGAAGACCTTTCATTAAAGACTACAGATTTGAAAACGATCCGCAATATCAAAGACGCTGGCGTACCAGTAGTTGTTATCTTAATCAGCGGACGTCCTATGATTGTTACCTCCGAAATTAAAAGCTGGAATGCCTTCATTGCCGCCTGGCTTCCAGGCACAGAGGGGGAGGGCATCGCGGACATTTTGTTCGGGGACTATCAGCCGGCCGGAAAGCTTTCTTACACCTGGCCTGCCAGCATGGACCAGGTACCGCTTCGTAAAGCAAAAAACTCGCACAGCAAGCCTTTGTATCCCTATGGATTTGGACTGAGTTATTAAATAAAGGCAGCTCTAACGTCATGCCGAAATGTTAATAAACGCTTTAACTAAAACAGGCGCGGTTAATTAACCGCGCCTGAATAAATTCATTATGATTTCTTTGGAATCCTCATACTGTAGAAAGATCTCCACACAAAGACAAGAGCAATGAGGAAGAACACCATTCCCACATAAGGAGCAATAGACCGAAAACTTTGAGATATGGCAATTTCCATAGCCAGAAGGCCAAACAGAGTGGTAAATTTAATAATCGGGTTCATCGCCACTGAAGAAGTGTCCTTAAAAGGATCTCCCACTGTGTCCCCAATTACGGTCGCGTCATGTAGCGGGGTTCCTTTCTCTTTCAGATCCACTTCCACAATCTTCTTAGCATTGTCCCAGGCACCGCCGGCATTCGCCATAAAGACTGCCTGGAAAAGGCCGAATACCGCAATAGCAATCAGGTAGCTCACAAAGAAAGAGACAGGCGCGTTGTTTACGCCCTGCGGAGAGGACAAGAAAGCAAAACCAAGCGCAAATGAAAATACCGCGATAAAGATGTTGAACATGCCCTTCTGCGCATATTGAGTACAGATTTTCACCACTTCTTTGGAAGCAGAGGTAGAAGCTTTCTTTTCAGCGTTCGCGTCCAGTTTAATGTTTTTCTTAATATATTCCACCGCACTGTAGGCACCGGTTGTCACAGCCTGCATAGATGCTCCGGAGAACCAGAAAATCACCGCGCCCCCGCTGATGAAACCAAGAATAGTATAAGGATTGAGCAGGTTCAAAATAGTAGCCGGATCAACACCCAGAGTGCTCTGGATTACCAAAATAAGCGAGAAAATCATCGTGGTAGCGCCTACAACGGCTGTACCGATCAGCACCGGCTTAGCAGTAGCTTTAAAAGTATTGCCCGCGCCGTCATTGAGCTCCAGAAAATGCTTCGCTCTTTCAAAATCCGGCTTGAAGCCAAATTCTTTTTCAATTTCAGGAGAAGAAGTTTTTTTATTTTCTTCAATCAAAGAAAGCTCATAAACGGACTGCGCGTTGTCTGTCACCGGCCCATAGCTGTCCACCGCTATGGTCACAGGACCCATCCCCAGGAATCCGAAAGCGACCAATCCAAAAGCAAAAATGGATGGGAAAACCATAATGCCGCCCAGGCCCATTAAGCTTGCAAAATAAGCGATGGCCATCAAAACCACGATGACCAGGCCGATCCAGAAAGCAGAAAAATTTCCAGAAACCAGACCGGAAAGAATAGTCAGAGACGCTCCGCCTTCACGGGAAGCGGTAACCACTTCTTTCACATGCTTGGAACTAGGAGACGTAAAAATCTTAGTAAATTCCGGAATCAAAGCGGCCCCAACTGTACCGCAGGAAATAATAATAGAAAGAATCAGCCAGAGATTATTTGGAAGGCTGGAAAGCTGCCAGTAGCTCACCATAAAAGTCATAGCAATCGAAAGAATCGAAGTAATCCAGATCAGATTAGTCAGGGGCTTTTCATAATCGATTATTTCTTTTTTGCCGTAAACGAGATTGCTCACAAAGCCATTGATCCAATAAGCGATAATGGAGGTCACAATCATCAGCACGCGCATCACAAAGATCCAGGTCAATAACTTGATCTGCGCATCGGCTTTCAGCAGCTCTGCATTGCCAGTCACACCCAGAAGAATAAAGCTTACCAGAGCCACGCCAGTCACACCATAGGTTTCAAAGCCGTCAGCGGTTGGGCCGACAGAGTCGCCGGCGTTGTCGCCGGTACAGTCAGCGATAACGCCAGGATTGCGGGGATCATCTTCTTTTATCTTGAAAACTACTTTCATCAGGTCAGACCCAATGTCGGCAATTTTTGTAAAAATACCTCCGGCAACACGAAGAGCCGAAGCGCCAAGAGATTCACCGATCGCAAACCCTATAAAACAATAACCGGCAAGATTGCCAGGAATGAAGAGCAAAATAAAAAGCATAATAATCAGCTCGATACTGACAAGCATCACTCCGATGGACATACCGGACTGTAGAGGAATATTGAGAAGCTTAATCGGCTTTTTTTCCAACGCCGCAAAAGCAGTTCTTGCGTTTGCCAATGTATTCATGCGGATGCCAAACCAGGCCACACCGTAGGAACCGAGAATACCAATGACTGAAAAAGCAAGAATAATCAGCACATTAGTCATGGTAAACTGTCTCAGAAAACCAAAGTAGAAAGCAATACAAAGAGCGATAAAAATTTCGAGAATAATGAGAAATTTTCCCTGCTGAACCAGATAGGTTTTACAGGTTTCGAAAATCAGATTTCCGATGTCCTTCATTGACTTATGAACCTTGAGGCCTTTCACCTTCAAAAATTCATAAACACCAAATAGCATACCCAGAACACAAATTACAATACCGATTAATAAAAGATTATAACTGGTTGGACTGTCTTTTAAAGCTGGCACGACCAAGTCTGCTTCACTTGCCATGAGCGGCGAAGCGATAAGAACCATGACGACGGAAAGGATCGCTTTTCCTATTCCATTGAAAAACTTCGATGGCATTTCATCCTCCTTATATTTAGATAATTAAAATTTTAGAAAGCAAGATATTCTAAAGCAATTTTCGATTTATCACAAAAAAAATAAACTAGTTAATACTTAATTCTACTTAAATTTGCTTTTAAGAAACATTTTTTGTATAATAAAAAGAGTTAGTGGGAGGGGTTCTAAACTAAAATATTTTTTGGGGGTAAGTCATGGGGGAAAATCCTGCTAACGCTCTTCATATGCCGGAACACGTTGACATCTACTCAAATGATACGGTTTATTTAAAAGCTGTCATTGACAAAAGCATGTTTAAGAACGCTAAGCTCATTCTTACGATTCATGACATTCCAAAAGCCATACCAGGGTATGTGCTCTATTGGGATGAAAGCCATTCTTATTTTCTTTTCAAATTTCAGAACAGCGCTATGATTGATAGTTTTCTTTATTATTTTGAGCTGATGAAAGTAGGTGGTGGTTCCTCTTACCTGGGTTCTAACGGTATGACGAATTCCGAATGGGAAGTCAATCATTTTGAATATCAGGTTGTAGACAATGTTCTAGACAATTCCGGCTGGATCCAGAATGAGTCTTTTCTTCCGCTTTCTATAGAAGACGATACGGAAAGAATCAGACAGGCTGCTCATGATTTTTTTGCTAAAAGAAGCATTTCAGCGGAGGAATTTGTTAAAAGAATAGGCCGGCATGTGTTTCATTACCCTATGCATATCAATTTTTCCGCTTTGAAACTTTTCAGTAATGAAGATAAAAAAAATTTTTATGACATTACCGAGAAAGAAGTAGTAAGGCTCAAATTAGCATTGTCGTTTCAATTCACCTACTTAGGATCACCCGATAGTTTATTAGAAGAAGAGGAAAAAAAGGCTTTGTCATCCTCGCCTTCTGAAAGTAAGTCTACGTCCAGTGTAAAAAAACAAAATATTGCCTCAGAGATAGAAAATACCTATAATTTGCTGGCCCAAATCAGAAAAGATAATAAAATACTGGAACAAGGCGACTTCCGGTTTATTTTTGCGAAAGACGGAGTGATAGGGTTTGAAAGATTCTTAAAGGATCAAAAATTGGCTGTTTTTATTAATAATTCTGATAAGAGCACCCATATTGACGTAACTGAAATCTTTGGAAATGGGGATTTTGTAGATATTTCTAAAAACCACCCCTTGAAAAGGAAAAAAACCTACACTCTGTATGAAAATGATTTTGTGATCCTCAAAAAGATAAAAGACCGTTAAGAGTTTCGAATCTCTTTATCCTCAGCTTCTTTATATTTCCTATAAATGGCCTTTTTGAGATCAGAAAGGCCATCTCCGTTTAGAGCCGAGATGAAATGTACTTCTTGAGGTAGTTTTTTGAAAAGGCCCATTATCGCTTCTTTTTCCGCGCTGTCAAACATCAAATCCATTTTATTGACCGCTATCATAAAATTGCGCTGATACAAGTTTTGAGAATACTTCTGAAGCTCATTTTGAAGCACCTCAAACCTTTTTTGCGGCTCATCCGCAGCGTCTAGAATGTAAAGAATCAGCTTTGTCCTTTCAATATGCTTTAGAAATTCAATCCCTAAGCCTTTGCCTTGATGCGCTCCTTCAATCAATCCTGGAATATCCGCAATAAGGATGCTGGTATAAGCGTCATCAATCGTCATAACCCCAATATTCGGCTTTAAGGTCGTAAAAGGATAATTGGCAATCTTTGGCCGTGCATTGGTGATTTTTGATACCAATGTGGATTTACCGGCATTTGGATAGCCTACCAATCCCACATGGGCAATCATTTTAAGTTCTAAAAGAAGGTTTTTTCCCTCCCCTGGAAGGCCCTTCTGTGCATAATGGGGAGTCTGATTTGTGGCGCTCTTAAACCAGACATTGCCGCGGCCGCCTTTTCCCCCGACTGCGGCTTTAAAGACAGAAAATTCCTCGGTCAGATCAGCGAACACTTCTTTTGTATCCTTATCATAGACTAAAGTTCCGGGCGGCACTTCAATGACGCAATCCGTTCCTTTTTTCCCGTACATTTTCTTGGCCATTCCTTTTCCGCCGTCTTCAGCCTTAAATTTTTGATTATTATGAATATGAGAAAGTGTCCGAAGATGCTGGTTGATCTGAATGAGAACACTGCCGCCGTCACCGCCGTCACCGCCATCCGGGCCGCCCCTCGGAATGTATTTTTCTCTCCGGAAGGTAACTGCTCCGGCGCCGCCTTTGCCGGCTTTTATTTCTATTTCTACTTCGTCTTTAAAAATCATCTTGTATTCTCTATCAAAAATTCTTTTGAAATCAACTCGATCCATTCATCTGACTTTTTTGAATAACTACGATCAGGAAATTGCTCTTTTAATTTTTGAAAAACTTCCAGCGCTTTTTTCTTCTGGTTCATTTCATATAATACAAGGCCTTTCTTATAAAACACCAATTCGTTTTGTGAAGAACTGTTAACCATTGCCCGATTAAGGTAAGAAAGGGCATGAGCGTATTCTTTCTTTGTGTTATAAATATCCACTATTTCAATACACGCTTTTTCAGAAGAAGGATCCCTGGGAAACAAAAATACGACATTGGAAAGATAATTCAATGCTTCTGAATAAGATTTAGCTTCTTCCAATTTTTCCGCATAATAAAGTGATTGCTTTAAAAAAGCCGACTTCACGGCTTCAAAATAAACCCCTTTAGGATAAGCGTTAAAAAAATTCAAGTATTCCCGGATAGCCCCCGGATAATCGCCTTTCTCAATATAAACCCTTGACTGTCCTATAATAGATAGTTCACCGGACCCTTGACTGAAATACTTCAAGGCACCTTGATAATCCTTACCGTACAAATAAAGATAACCCAGATAGTTTGCTATTTCACTTCTTTTGGCTTCATTCGCCTTGATAAAAGCACTTTCTAAATAATTTACCGCGGCTGTATCATACGCTTCTGTTTCTCTGGCTACTTTTCCCAGGACAATTGCCGCATCAGAGTAATCTAAGGCATCTATTTCTTTGCTATCAAATATCTCCCGCAGATATTTTCTCGTTCTATCAAAATCTTTTTTTTGTAAAAAGGATTCAGCCATTTTAATGAGAATTTTGTTTTTATTCTTACTTTGAGGGTAATTAAATAAAAAATCTGACCCTAGTTCAAGAACTTTATTATAATCAGATACTTCATAGGAAATGCTTATTCTCCTGAGATTCTTTTCTTCATTCTTGAAAAAAGAAAAGATTGATTGATCAACAAAATTAAAATAGGAAATAGCAATGATAACCACAGCTAAAAAAAACAATGCTAATAAAGCGATTGTTCTCTCAAAAGAACTCATATGTCCTACCTAATTAAAACAAAAATCATTTTCAAAACCTTATAACAACTCTAAAACTAAGTCAAGATACCTTATTTCACTCAGAATGACAGCCTTTTGACAGTTTTTAGAACTACCCTTATAATATTTTCGGTACAAGAAAAGCTTTACTTGAAGAAGCTGGAATTACTGATCTGTATTTTTTTGTGCTTTAGTTTTGTTTATCCTGTGCGTTTGTTATGAGTAATTTTGTTCGTTTTACTTTTTTGCCGTTTTTTAGGTCTGTGTGAGCGATTTTTATACAATTACTAAACTAAAAAAACCATTTTTGCACAAAAATTTAGATAGTTAATTCTATTTATAATAAACAATTAACAATTACTTACATTCAATTTATTTATTACTACTAAGTACGACTAATAAAAGGGGTTAAAATGAATATAAAAAAAATAATAGAAAGTAAAGAAGAATTCGTGCTTTCGGAAAAAGCATCTTTCAGTTCAAAAACAAAGGGAAGAAGTAGAAAAGAAGAAAGTGATGAAACTAGAACAGAGTATATGAGAGATAGAGACAGAATTGTACATAGTGAAGCTTTTAGAAGATTAAAACATAAAACACAAGTATTTTTATCCCCGACTAATGATTTGTTCAGGACAAGATTAACGCATACTTTAGAAGTTTCTCAAATTGCCAGAACGATTTCCAGGGCATTAAGTCTCAATGAAGATCTAACAGAAGCTATTGCCCTGGGCCATGATGTAGGCCATACTCCATTTGGACATACAGGAGAGCTGGTAATCCGGGAAGAAGCTTATCCCGATTTTAAGCACTCTGAACAAAGTGTACGAGTTTTAGAAAATTTAGAAAAGAATAGAAAGGGATTAAACCTGACCAGTGAAGTACTCGACGGCATTAGAAAACATTCTAAAACCTGGAAAGACCATATTATGCCTGAAAGTAGTGATGATTTTTCTTTGACTTTAGAAGGAGAAGTAGTTAGAATCTCAGATACGATAGCTTATGTAAACCATGATGTGGATGATGCGGTAAAATCAGAAATACTTCATGAAGAAGATTTACCAATGGATTGTCAGAAAATATTGGGTAAAAAACATTCTGAGAGAATTGATACTCTGGTAAAAAGTGTGATACACAATAGCCTTGATTTGGACCATGTTGTTATGGATAAAGAAGTTTTAAATGCTGTTGAAAAATTAAGGGATTTTTTACATGCTCATGTTTACAAGCACCCTGTTATTCAAAATGAAATGGAAAAAGCAAAAAATATATTGTATGAATTGTACTATTTCCTGAAAAAAAATATGGATATAGTCCATCAAATGCTAAATTTGGTTAATTATACTTCCGATGAAGATGAAAAAAGAGCCCTGGTGGATTTTGTTGCTCTTATGACAGATACAGAAGCTATAAAGCTTTATTATAAACATTTTATACCAAAATCTTTTTATCTTTTATAGATTACAAAGGAGATTATGAACATTTATTTTTATATTTTTTGGTTCACTTTAAGCGTTCTATTTATTTTCATTGTTTTTGGTGTCGATTACGTTCGAAATGTTTATAAATTAGAGGTATTAATAGAAAAAATATTCAGGAATTTTTTAAGGATTGAGAAGACTTCTATTGATTTCTCAAAAAATTTTTATAACTATTTGTGCCATGAAATTATGAAGGAATTTTTTGCGAAAGCAGTCTTTTTCTTTACCGCGGACGGAAAGAAAATCAAGCTGGAATCGATATCCAGTCAGGATATGGAAAGCCTGGATAAAATCATTTTTTCTCAACTAAAAGTGAATTTGAAAAGTGAATTTGAGATAAATAAGAAATTCATTTTTGGCAAAATAAAAAAGGGTGAGCTGAGTAAAGAAATATTAAAAGAATTCTTTATAAATAAAGGCATTGCCCTCATCCTGCCGCTTTATCAAAATAAGAAACTTTACGCGTTTTTTATCTTTCTCTTTGGTGATATCTTTTCCTATTTTAACGCTTCACGCTTGTCCTCTATGAACAGCAGAAAATTAAAAGAGGTTATATTAGATATTATAGCTGTCATCAAAGAAAGGCACCAGAATATTAATATGCTTATTATGGGCAGTATAAAGGACTACGCTTTTATTACGGTGGACACGGAACTGCATATAACTTCCTGGAATAAAGGCGCGGAAATGATGTTTGGGTATGATCCTATTGAGGTGGTAAACAAAAAAATAACAGATTTTATTGATCCGGAATCACTGGATGCTTTTTATGAATCCATAACAAAATTAGAGAGAACCGGAGAGGTAAAGATATTTATTAAAACCAGAGATTATAATCGGACCCAGCTTATTTCAGAAATGGTAATGAAAAGAGTGGTAATAGAAGACATTTATACAGGTATTTACCTGGTTATCAAAGATATCACTAAAGAAGAGATATGGAAAAACAATCTCAGACAGCAAGCTATGATCAATAAAAGTATTGTTGAAAACGCGAGAGATATTATTCTTCTTCTGAACGAAGAGAATAGAATTATCTTTTTGAATGAAAAGATATACAAAATTATTGATCCCGCTGTTTCTTGCATAGGGAGAATGGTTACAGACATCTTTCCGCTGAGCTACAGTCAGAAGATAAAAGAAAAAATTGATGAAGTGAAAAACAGCGAAATAGAATTGTCATTTTTAAATATAAAGATACTGGATACCTGGTACAACGTACGCTTTTTCCCTATAAAAAGCGAGGGTATTTTTAAAGGTGTGATTATTTTCTTTATTGATAATACTTATTTGATGAAAACCAGGGAAAAAGTGGAGGAAATGAACGCCAGCCTGATCGAAAACCTGAGAACGGCCAAACTGATGCATTCTACCTTGATACCGGCAGTTTTGCCCGAAAATGAAACTATCCGTTTCCAGGTGATATTTATGCCGTCGGATGAAATCGGCGGCGATTTTTACTACGTTGATGAGATCCATATCACGCAAAAATATTGTCTTCCGGGAGAGACAGAAAATGCCAATAAAAAATATTATCTGGCAATGATAGCGGATGTTTCCGGGCATGGCGTAGGGGCTTCTATGCTGACTGTGCTGGTGAAAGATGTTTATAATGATTTTAAAAGCTCCCTTCAGAGTGAAGAAGATATTGTATTAGCAAGATTTCTTCAGATGCTCAATAAAAAAATGATTAATCTGAATATGCAGGGAAGCAAGTTTGTTACGGTCATGATTGCTTTAATTGATGTGGAGGACAAGTTTATTAAGTACAGTTCAGCCGGCCACCCAAACGCGATCATTATTCGGGATGAAAGAAAGATGGATATGTTCGGGATAGAGAAATCGCCTCCAGTGGGAATTATAGAAGATTATATCTATAAAGAAGAAACTAAAAAGATAAAAGCGAAAGATAAAATATTTATTTACAGCGATGGAATACTGGATCCTTTTTCAAATGAAATGGAGCAGTTTAGAAAATTTTTGTTCACCTTGAAGAAAATGGATATTGCTGAGATGAAGCAGAATATTGAGAAAGAAATTGATATTAAAACAAAGAAAATTGAGGAAGAAGAAGGCGAGATCAGCAGTATAACCAGAGATGACATTACTGTTTTACTAGCGGAAATTTTGTAGTTACTTGAGGTAAGATGAAAGTTGCTCAAGCTATTGTTTCTAAGATGGAAAACCGTTTTTCAGAAATGACTCTCGAAGAAATTCAGGAAGTAAAATCTGTCTATCAGCAGGACAATAAGTTTTTTATCCGGTGGATGGAAGAGCTTCTTTCTAAAATCAAAAAAAAAGAGGATATTGAAAAATTTATCTTTTATATCAGCCAGCTGAAATCCGAATTTTTGGAAATAGCCCCCTTTTTGTCCCGTCAGCTCAATCGCATTTTTGTGCTTATGCTTAAAAACAATTCTTACAGGGCCGTTGCGGAAAGCGTTTCTTTACTGGAAAGCTGCGCCAATGTCCGTATCCTGGAAATATTGGATGAGTTTACAAAAAATAAAAGCGCGCTGAAATTTCTTTCTTCCGTCGAAATATACAAGTTGAAAAAAATAACTTATCAGCTTGCTCAAAAATTTGAGAAAACCGATATCGCTTATCAAATTCAATTAGAACTGGAAAATGAAGATTTGAAATGGATCGATCATTTATAAGTATTAATCCCCCTGGAAAAGGGGGCCGGGGGGATTTTGAAAGAGAGAAAACTGTCCAAACTAATGGGGCAGGCCATCAATGATTATGACATGATTCTGGAAAACGACCGAGTCCTGGCAGCTCTGTCAGGCGGTATGGACAGCATTGTATTGGCATTACTTTTAAGCGAAAGATTGTCAAGGATTCCGATACAATACGAGCTTTTCCCTGTTTTGATTGATCATTTTAATGGGGATAATCCGGAAATGAATCAAAAAATAGAAAAGTTGAGCGATTTTATTCTGCAAAAAACCCGTCTAACCTTAAAAATCCTGAGATTCCCTATGGTTCAAAATTTGACGGGTGAAGCATCTCCCCATAAAAGAAGGGATATTTGTTTTGTGTGCGCGCAAAAAAGGCGCACAGAGCTGATTAAATGCGCGGATGCTCTGGGCTGTAATAGAATTGCCCTTGGCCACCACAAAGATGATATTGTGGAGACAATATTAATGAATCTGTTTTACAAGAGGGAGCTTTCCGCTATGCTGCCCAGGCTTGATCTATTCGGCGGAAAAATGAGCATCATCCGGCCGATGGCTTACATTCAAAAGAGCCAGATAGAAATCTATATGGCTGAAAACAAACCGTTTATAATTGAGGAAGATTGTCCTGCGAAAATACTTCCAAGGGATGAGAGGAGAAAAAAGGTTAGAAAAATAATAGAGGAGCTGGTTCAAAAAGTGCCGCATCTGAAAAACAATATCTTTGCTTCTTTCCGGAATCCAAAACCGGATTACCTTTTAGACCACTTTTTTGATCCTAAGAAATCCGGCCTTTATAAAAGGCCGTAATTACTTTCCGAAGAACAGCGTTGATGGATTGTCTTTTATCTTCTTGCTGAATTCTTCAAAGTTCTTGACCGTATTTTCCAATCGAACACGAAATTCCCTATCTCTGGCCAGGCTTAGCGGGCTGTTTCTATCGTAGGAAAGCCGGTTTAGGTCGGAAGAGAGGTTTTTCAGCTCGTAAGTGGCTACGTTTACATTGCTGATGATAGAAAGAACATCACTTTCATTGATGCTGGAAAGGGTTGAATTCAGCTTCTTTGAGCTTGATTCAATATTTACAAGAGTGTTGTTGATCCTGTGCATGATCTCGCCTGTGTTTTGAATACCGGTATTGAGTTTTATAATACTCTGCCTGATATCTTTCGCGTTGTCGTTGATGAGGTGATTAAGGCCTAACATTAATTCGGAAGTGTTATTAAATAAATCTTTAACTTTGCTAATGGTGTCTGTATTAGCCGGCCCCATCAGCGATTTTACGCCCGCTCCAGCGAGCTCTATCGTCCGGGCAAATCCGATCGGGGTAATACCCATAACAATCTCATTGTTTGTGTAGTAGTCTGTGCTGGAAGAGTCATATCCGGAAACGTTGATGTACTTTTGTCCTACCAAGCTGGTGGAATAAATGTTAAAAACGGCGCTTCTATTAATCTTGTAATGTCCTTGAATCCAGGTCTCTACTATGATTTTCCCTGTGTCAAAGTTAATTTTTCCTACATGGCCGATAGCCGGGCCTCCGGAAACCTTGACTTTTGCTCCAGGCTGAAGATTGTCTAGAAACTCGTATTCAATCAAGAGTTTATAACCGCCGCCCAGGAAAAAGCTGAATTTCCCGGCAAAATAGATAAACAGCAGGATTACAAACAATCCGGAAAAAATAAAAACGCCTATAGCGATATTATTGGCCTTTTTTCCTCGCTCCATAAATACCTCTCAATCGTTTATCGGCCCTTCGAAGCGGCCATTAATAAATTGAACAACATAAGGGTTGTCTGTTTTAGTTAATTCTTTTGGAGTTCCCAGAAATATCAATTTACCTTTGTAAAGCATCCCTATTCGATCCGCGACATATTTGGCGCTCTGGATATCGTGGGTAACCATAATAAAAGTGGTTTTCAATTTATTTTTGAGCGATAAAATCACTTCATTAATATTCGCTGTGGTAATGGGGTCAAGGCCTGTTGTCGGCTCATCAAAAAGCACAACAGAGGGTTCGGCGACGATCGCCCTGGCCAGGGCAACCCTTTTCATCATTCCGCCTGAAAGAGAAGCGATCATTCTATTTTCTATGTCTGGTAATTCAACCAAATCCAGAGATTTCCGCATCATTTTTAGTTTTTCTGTTTCTTTCAGTTCAGGCCTCAGATGGTCCAGCGCAAAAAGAATATTTTCACCTACTGTCAGTGAATCGAAAAGCGCGCCGCCCTGGAAAAGCATGCCAAACTTTTTGCGGATATTATCCCATTGCTTTTCATCATCAAAATCAATCTTTTCCCCGTCAATATAAATCTCCCCTTCATCAGGGGCCATTAAACCAATGATGTGCTTGATTAAGACGCTTTTGCCGACACCGCTCTGGCCAATAATAGCCAAAGTTTCTCCATCCAGAATCTTCAGGTCAACCCCGTCCAGGACTTTTTTCTGATTGAGTTGTTTTTTTAACCCGTAGATTTCAATTTTCACATTTTTTGCGCTCATGATAACACTCCGCCGGAGAAAAGCATAAACACAGCGCCGAGCAGATAATCAAGCATGATTACCAAAAAACTGCTCACTACCACTGAACGGATGACTGATTTACCAACGCCGGCGGCTCCCTCTTTCGTTTGAAAACCGCAGTAAGTGCTGACTAAGAGCAAAACGGCGCCGATTATGGCCATTTTAAAAACAGATTCATAGATAAACCTGGTTTTCAAAGGTATTTGCGCTACTTCCAGAAATACGCTGTTAGGCACATCATAAAGGGCAGATATCATTAACCATGAACCGAACAAAGAAACCAGGATGGAGAAAAACCCTAAAAGCGGCAGGGAAATTATGCCGGCAAGCACTCTGGGCGTCACCAAATAATCAACAGGATTGACCGCGAATGTTTTCAGAGCGTCTATTTGTTCTGTTACTTTCATGGTTCCCAGATGCGCTGTGACCGAAGAGCAGACACGGCTGACGACAATCAGGGAAGTGAATACAGGCCCGATTTCTTTGATTAAAGAAAGTGAAAGCGCTCCGCTGATGTATTGAGCTGTGCCAGCGATGATGGCCTCCATAGCGTTGCCCAACTGCAAGCCAAAGATCAATCCCATAAAGAGGCCGGTTGTCAGAACCACTGGAAGAGATTCTACTCCAATAGAAAAAACATTCTGAAATATTTCCCGGGGTTTTAATATATTTTTGGGGAAATACTTAAAAGCCTCAATAGAAAAACGAGTAAATTGGCCTAAATCGTGAAAAAAAGCCTTTAGTTTTTCCATGCTATTCCTCTAAAATTCTTCCTTTTCGGAATTCTCCTCTTGATCCAGATGGGCTGAATGCTTTTCCAGATTATCAAAGCGGACAATTTCTCTGAAGAAAGCCATTTCCATATCGCCGGTCGGGCCGTTTCGCTGTTTTTGCAGAAGAAGCTCCGCGATATTTCTTTTTTCACTGTCTTTTTTGTAATACTCTTCACGGTAAAGAAAAGCCACCAGATCAGCGTCCTGCTCAATAGCGCCTGATTCCCTTAAGTCGGAAAGAATAGGCTTGTGGTCTCCTCCCCGCTCATCGACTTTTCTGGACAGCTGTGACAATACAATAATGGGTATATCGAGTTCTTTGGCCAGGGCCTTCAAGCTTCTGGAAATATAAGAAATTTCATTGTTTCTATTGATTATCATTTTGTTGGATTCCGCTGTCGAAATCAATTGCAAGTGGTCAATTACCAATAGTTTTATGTCGTGTTTAGATTTCACTCTTCTGGCTTTCGCGCGGATTTCATTCAGAGAAATAGCCGGGGTATCGTCAACCAGGATTTTCATTTTGGAAAGACTGCCTGCCGCCCGGACTAATAAATCCCATTCACCGGCGGAAGAATTCAGTTTTCCCTTTCGAAGCCGCTGCATATCCAGCCTGGATTCGCTGGAAAGCATTCTAAGGACCAATTCCTGATAAGACATTTCTAAAGAAAAAAACAAAACCGCGTTTTCAGTATTCATTTTTGCGACATTGCTTGCAATGTTCAGGGCAAAAGCCGTTTTTCCCATGGAAGGCCGGGCGGCAATGACAATCAAGTCGCCTTTCTGCAGGCCGCTGGTCTTGTCATCAAATTCCACAAATCCGGTGGGAAGCCCGGTATAAAGATGCTTTGAATGAGCAATACGCTCAATCCCTTTAAGAGTATCCGTCAAAATTTCTTTTAAAAACCGGTAGTTAGACCTCAGTTTCCGGTTTGTTACGTCAAATATGAGCTTTTCTGCTTGGTCAGACAACTGTTCTACATTCGCTGGATTTTCGTAAACATTGTCAATAATTGTGCGCGACGCGTTGATGAGCTCTCGAAGCATAGATTTTTCGAGCACAATCTTCGCATGATAAGAGATATTGGATAAAGAAGGGACATTTTCTATGAGTTTTGATAAATAAGCGCTTCCACCGGTCTTTTCCAGCAGATTTCGTGTGGAAAGCCTCTCCGAAACGCTAACCCCATCTACAGGAGCGTTTTTGTCACTCAGTTCCTCGATTATTTTATAAAGAATCTGGTGCCTTTCATCAAAAAAATCTTCTTCCCGAAGTATTTCCTGTATAGTTGAAATAGCAGAAGAAGACATGAGCATCGCGCCGATGCAGGATTGCTCTGCCTCCAAGCTGTGAGGAGGAACTTTCCTGATCAGATCATCTGCGGCCATACTTATTCTTCAATCACCTTGATTTTGATCGTGGCTGTTACGCCTTCATCCAGCCTTATCTTGACGGGATGCTCTCCCAGCGTTTTAAGGTGATCGGAAAGTATTTTTTTCTTGTCTACATCAAAACCCTTTTCTTTGAGAAGGGTGGCAATGTCGGTATTGGTGATAGAACCAAACAATTTGCCTTCTTCGCCGGCCTTTGCTTTAATCTCTATTTCTTCTTTTTCTAAAGCCTCTTGAAGAGTTAGAGCGTCTTCATAAAACTTTTTCGCCTTTTGAGCTAAAGAAGCGGCCAATAGTTTAAGATGCGTTTCCTTTCCTTTAGTCGCGATTTCCGCGAATTTTTTCGGAATAAGATAATTTCTGGCATAACCATCCTTGACGGCTTTTATATCTCCGGCTCTGCCCAAACCGATTACATTGTCTAACAATATGACTCTCATAAAAATCCTCCGAACTTATTTTTCTTCCATAACTTTCTTTTGGCTTCTTCTATAGTGCATCCAGATATCGGATATGCCGACACCCATTAAAATAATCAGGGGAAAAGAAAAAAACTTTCCTGACAAAAGCAACGCTAGATAAAGGATGGCAAGGGCAAAAAATTGAGAAAATCTGCGCCTGCGCATTCCATAAAACAATGTCAGAAACCCATACAGCACATAAAAATAAGAATAGAATAAGCAAAGGTTCAACAGTCCCATTTCCCAGTCCCATTCTATCCATTGGGGATAAAAATAATTTTCTATAAAAAACACCGTCCACAAAAGAACCGGCGCGGCAATCAGCCTGTGATCAAAATTTTTCAAAAAGCGGTACCAAAACGAACTCTTTTTCCATCCGGAGACCGAATAAAGAAAAGCGGTTGTTAATAATCCAACCAGCCAAACCGGATAGACAAACCGAAAATCTTCGGCTAGATAATAAACATCTATAAACCGGTAACTTTTCAATAAACCTAAGCCTGCTAGCGAATTTTTAACTATTTCACCAATCTTCTCCCAGATCAGTGGGACTCTCGGCAGATAAAACCAGCAGACAAAGAACACAAGCGATCCCATGACTAAAACAACGGGCATCAGCCACTGTCCGGGAAAAAAGCGCCGTCCTTTTTCAAAGAGCCCATTTACCGTAAAAAACAAAACGGAAAAAAGGTTAAAAATCCCTATTGTAAAAAGGGTCAAGAGGAGTAAAAAAAAGGAAAATTCCACTCCTCTCCCTCTTATCTGTCGAGGAAAGGAAGAAGCGCTATAATTCTAGCCTTTTTAATTTCCCTGACAGCCGCTCTCTGGTGTTTTGCGCAATTGCCGCTGATTCTTCTGGGAAGAATTTTTCCGCTGGGCATAACAAAACGTCTGAGAACATCGACATTTTTATAATTCAGGACTTTTACTTCTAGTTGTTTTGTACAAAATTTACATACTTTCTTGGTATAAAAAAACTTCTTTCTTTCAGGAATGCCTTCCGGTATATCTTCCTTTACTTTCTTAATCTCGACTGGATCTAAATTAATAGGGGCAACGACATCAACAGGCAATTTTTCTTCCGGCTGTGTATTATTCAAAACTTCTTCGGGCATAATCATCTCCTTTCTTTTTCAAACTAAAAATTTGGTTCTTCAGGATTGCTTTCACTCTGATAAAAAGCTGTATCAACGGGAGCGGGATCAAAATTGGTATTGTCATAAAAATTGTCATCTTGCTTAGTGCCAGTATTTGGCGAAGCCGGAGCAGTTGAAGCATTCTGGTTTTTTGAAGCTCCTGGAGAGCCTAAAAACTCTACTCTCTCAGCGATGACCTCAACGGTACTTCTTCTGGAACCATCCTGCGCTGTCCAGCTTCTCTGTTCCAGACGGCCGTCAATGGCGATCTGTTTCCCTTTTGAAAGATAATTGCTGCAAGTTTCACCGGCCTTTCCCCAGACGACAATGTTGAAGAAAGAAACGCTGTCAGAGCCATCCTGTTTGGGTTTTCCGCCGACGGCTAAACCAAACTTGGCGACAGCCGTTCCGCTAGGAGTGTATTTGAGCTCAACATCAGCGGAAAGCCTTCCTACCAGGACAACTTTATTGATATCCCAGCTCATGGCGCTACTCCGCTAAAACCATATGGCGAATGATTTCTTCATCAAACTTGATCTGTTTTTCCAATTTAATGATAGAATCCGGCGACATCTCAGCCTTTACAAAGTAGTAGAATGCCCGGCTGAAATTCTCGCGGTTTCTGTGAATGGGGTAAGCGAGCTGACGGGTGCCCATATCATTCTCGCTCAAAATGGACGCTTTTGCTTTAGAAAAATATTCTTTAATTCTTTCCACAGCAACTTTTGCCAATTCTCCTTCTTTCAGAAGAAAGGCAACCTCATAATTCCTGGACATATTTCCTCCTTATGGACTTACGCCTGTTCCTTCAGAAACAGGAAGGACACAAGATTTTAAGGAAGTAGAGCTGTTTTGTCAAGGAAACAAGGACTAATTTTGCATTAATTTTAGAGTCCTTGACATAGATTTTTTTATATACTATAATCTACTAATAGTTTAAACTATCAGTTTAACTTGCGGAGAATTTTAATGACAAAAAATAAAATGGGTGAAAAAACAAAGGAAAAAATTCTTTTGGCGGCAAGGCAGGAGTTTACTGAAAACGGTTTTGACCAGGCCAAGATGGATCAAATCGCGAAGCGAGCCGGGGTAAATAAAGTGATGCTTTATTATCATTTTGAAAGTAAAGAAAATATGCTTCGGGAGTTGATTTACAAAATCATTGGCGAATCAAAGATAAAATTTCATGAGGGTTTTCGTTTTGTAAAGAGTCCGCAAGAACTTGCTCCGGATACTATAACTCAGAAAATAGAAGAGGTATTGGGGAGTAACAAAGATCTGATCCATCTGATTACAGTTGAAATTCTCAAGGGAACCATTGATATAAAAATAGTGCTGGATACTCTAAAAGGCTTTTATCAAACAATTCTTTCTTTTGCTCAAAAGAAAGAAGGGAAAAAAGCCTATGGTGATGAGTTTTTTATTCAAATGTTTTTCTTTCAGACGATTCCTTTGATTTTATACTTTCATTTTTCTTCAGAATTAGCAAAGGGTTTAGAAATAAAAAAAGAGAAATTGGATAAAATTTTTATGGAGAAATTTCTGGATAGTTATTATCGGACTTTCTCCCTTTAAAACGGGGGAAACGGTTTCGATTAGAAAACTTTTGACATTACCGGTAAAATAAGGAGAAATTTTATGCACAAGAAAGCCATTATTCCTTTAATTATTGTGGTGTTGTCGCTATTGGCTGCGTTATTATATTTTGATGTGTTCCGCAACCGGGATGGAGATTCCTCTCGGGTAGAGGGATCGGGAACGATTGAAGTGACCGAGATTGAAATGAGTTCCAAAATCGCCGGCCGGGTAAAAGAAATTCCCTTTGAAGAAGGGCAGAGTGTCAAAAAGGGAGAATGGATCATTAAGCTGGAGGACGAAGAGCTAATAGCCCAGGTGAATTCAGCGAAAGCGAACTTGATAAACGCGGAGGCGAATTATAAAAGAAGTCGGGAGCTCAACAAATCCGGTTCTATTTCCAGAAAAGACTATGATAGCTCGGAAACCCTTTTTAAGGTCGCGAGAGCCAATCTGGATTTAATTTCGGCTTCTATCGGCAACGCGGTTTTAGTTTCGCCGATTGACGGGGTAGTACTCGAAAAAAACCTGGAAGTAGGGGAAATGGCTTTCCCGGGTTCTGTTATTCTGACGCTGGCAGAACTGACAAAGCCATGGATCAAAATTTATGTGGCGGAGAAAAAGTTGGGTTTTGTAAAATTAGGCCAAAAGGCTCTGGTGACGGTAGATACTTTTCTTAATAGAAAATTTGAGGGGAAAGTGGTTTCCATTTCCAGCAAAGCGGAGTTTACTCCGAAAACCATTCAAACTAAAGATGAAAGGGTCAAATTGATGTTTGCCGTAAAAATTATTCTAAACAATCCGGATTTCAGCTTGAAACCGGGAATGCCCGCGGATGTAACTGTTCAGACAGAGGAAAAAAAGTGATAGAAGTTCAAAGCCTTTCTAAAAGTTTTGAAGGCAAAAAAGCTGCGTCAAATCTCTCTTTCAATGTAAAAAAAGGCGAAATATTTGGAATAGTGGGCCCGGATGGCGCCGGAAAAAGCACGCTTCTGCGAATGCTTGCCTCCATTTTGAGGCCGGATCAAGGCTCTATCACACTGGAAAAAGTGAGTATTTTTGAGAATCCATTTTTGACAAAAGAAAAAATAGCCTACATGCCTCAGCGGTTTGGGCTTTACGAAGATTTAACAGTGGAAGAAAATATGATTTTTTTCTCAAAGCTTTTCAATGTTTCCAGAAAAGACCGCCTGAAAAGGATGAAAAGGCTTTATGAATTCAGTCATCTGGAGCCTTTTAGGACGCGCCTTGCCGGTAAACTTTCCGGCGGTATGAAGCAAAAATTGGGGTTGGCATGTTCTCTCATTCACCAGCCGCAGATTCTTCTCCTAGATGAACCGACTAATGGAGTAGATCCGGTTTCCCGCCGGGAATTCTGGAAAATTCTTTATGATTTATTAGGGGAAGGTGTGACAATTTTAGTCAGTACGGCCTATCTAGATGAAGCGGAAAGATGCAACCGGCTGGCCCTTATGTATGAAGGTAGATTTATCGCCCTGGGAAGCCCGGATGAAATCAAGGCGGATTTCCCAAAATTTTCTTTAGAAGATGTTTTTATCGCTAGAATGGCGAAAGGGGCGTTTTAATGATGAAGATAAAAGCTTCTTTTGTCCGGCTTCTCGCATTGGCCGAAAAAGAATGGATTCAGCTTCGCAGAGATGTTAGAAGCTTGATCTTGAGTCTGGTTCTTCCTGTGTTTCTCGTTTTAATTTTTGGTTACGCGCTGACTATGGATGTGAAGCATGTCAGCATGGCTGTTCTGGATCAGGATAAAACCTCTTTTTCCAGAAACTTTCTGGAAAAATTTTCCCACACAGAGTACCTTTCGATAAAAAAATATTTAGAGAATGAGAAAGAAATCGATGCTTTGATTA
Source organism: Brevinematales bacterium (assembly GCA_020052515.1). Taxonomy (GTDB): domain Bacteria; phylum Spirochaetota; class Brevinematia; order Brevinematales; family JAOACQ01; genus JAGVOW01. Next base: position 56,363 of record JAGVOW010000034.1, read on the forward strand.
ACGAAGGCAGAATAACGATGGCGCTGGTCATTCCTTCCGGGTTTCACAATCGTTTTTTATCCGGAAGGAACGCTGATGTCCAGCTCGTTGTAGACGGGTCGGATTCCACATCCGCGACAGTCGCGATCGGCTATATTAAATCCATCATCTTTGAGTGGAATAAAAACTTGAAGGAAAAAGGGCTTCGTTCTATTGGAATTCATGACACACAGCCGCCGGTGGATGTCAGAAATCGTATCTGGTACAATTCCGAGCTCAAAAGCAAGAATTTTATTGTTCCCGGAATCATTGTGATTGTAATGGCTATCATTTCCGCTTTGATCACATCACTGACCATTTCCCGCGAGTGGGAGAGGGGAACTATGGAAACCCTCATTACAACACCGGTCCGGCGCTTTGAGGTCTTTTTCGGAAAGCTGATCCCTTATGTTTTTATTGCCCTTTTTGACGTGGTCTTGACAGTGGCAATTGGGTACTTTGTTTTCGAGGTTCCGCTCCGGGGTTATTTCTTTGAGCTTTATCTGGTAGCTTTTCTTTTCCTGGTAGGGAATTCCAGCCTGGGGATACTGATTTCCTCCGGGACAAAGTCCCAGGTGTTGTCAGTCCAGCTGGCTATTATTTTAACCTATATGCCGTCTATTATTCTTTCCGGCTATATTTTTCCGGTAAAGAATATGCCTCTCTTTGTGCAGGGTGTTACCTATCTCATCCCGGCGAAGTATCTCATTATCTATATGAAAGGTGTCGCTTTAAAAGGAGTCGGATTCACCGTTCTTTGGGCGCAGATAGTTTTTCTTTTTTTATTCGCGCTGGTGGTAGGAATCATTAGTTTAAAGAATCTGGAGTTAAGGCTGCCGGAGAAAAATTGATGAAGGAAAGAATTGGAATGAGAACAAATGTTATCAAGGGTTTTTTGAAAAAAGAATTCGCGCAAATGGTCAGGGATGTCCGGATGCGTGTGGTTCTTTTTGCCGCGCCTGTTTTTATGCTTCTCCTGTTTGGATACGCTGTTACGACTGATGTCAAAAATGTCGAAATGGCCGTTTTAGATGAGGATAAATCGGCTCAGAGCCGGGCCTTGATTGAGAGGTTTACGGCGTCAGGCTATTTTCAGCCGTCTGTTTATTTATTCTCTGAAAAAGAATTAGTTCCCTTGATGGATCGAGGCAAAGTAGAGGTTTATATTCACATTGGAAGGGGTTTTGCTGAAAGGGTCAAATCCGGCAAAGCGACAGCCATTCAACTGATTGTCGATGGGACAGATTCGACCAGGGCTTCTGTAATTGTGTCATATGTGAATATTATTACTTCGGGTTTTTCTTTTGAGTTTTTTCAAAACAGGATCCGGCTCTTGATATTGGCTAAAGGGGTTGATCCTTCGCAGGCCCTTCGAATACAGCGACAGAATATTGAGTTGAAAGAGCGCATTTTGTTCAATCCCGATTTATCGAGCCGGAATTTCTTTTTGCCCGCGATACTGGGCCTTTTGATTACGATGATTACCATTACCCTGACTTCTATGTCGATTGTCAAAGAAAGAGAGACCGGTACTATAGAACAGCTCATTGTTTCACCGCTTAAACCTTCTGAGATCATTGCCGGCAAGACCATTCCTTTCGCGCTGGTGAGCTTTTTTGATACTGTAGTTATTACGGTGATAATGGTGTTCTGGTTTAAAGTCCCGTTTCAAGGCGGAATATTATTCCTTCTGATTTCCAGCCTGCTTTTTATTTTCTGCAGTATTTCTGTGGGCCTTTATATTTCAACGATTTCAAGGACTCAACAGCAAGCTCTCCTTTCGGTTGTTCTTTTTTTTCTTCCTTCTATTTTGTTTTCCGGTTTTATGTTTCCCATTTACGCGATGCCGCTGTCGATGCAGATAATCACGCTTTTTAATCCAATCCGCTATTATGTGGAAATCATCCGGGGAATCTTTTTAAAGGGAGTGGGGATAGAAGTCCTGTGGAGTCAGGTTTTAGCTCTGGCGTTGCTTGGCGCGGCGCTCTTTTACTTAAGCGCGAAGAGATTTGCTAAGAGGATAGAATAATCTATGACTACCGTTGATGTAAAGCTTTTGACTAAAAATTTTGGTCATTTTACGGCTGTCGACCATGTCAGCTTCACTGTCGAAAAGGGTGAAATATTCGGCTTTCTGGGCCCAAATGGGGCGGGGAAAAGCACGACGATCAAAATGCTTTGCGGAATATTGGTTCCGACGAGCGGCGAGGGTCATGTGGCCGGGTTGGACATTATGAAAGAGCAGGACAAAATCAAACAGATGATCGGGTATATGTCGCAAAAATTTTCTCTTTATGATGACCTGACCGTGATCGAAAATTTAGAATTTTTCGGAAGTGTTTATGGCTTAGACGACAAAAAACTCCGGCAAAGAATCAAAATGGCCCTTGAAATGGCGGAGATCGGGAAAGAAAAGAGTCATCTGGTAAAAAGCCTGCCGGCGGGAATGAAACAGCGCTTGTCTCTGGGCGCTTCTATATTACACGATCCTTCTATTCTCTTTCTGGATGAACCGACTTCCGGGGTAGATCCCATTATGAGGAGAAATTTCTGGGAGCTGATCTATCAATTTTCCCGGGAAGGGAAAACTATTTTTGTTACAACGCATTATATGGATGAAGCGGAGCATTGTAACCGGGCCGCTTTAGTAACAGCGGGGAAAATTATCGCGCTGGATTCACCGGCTTGTTTGAAACAGTCTTTGCCCTACGATGTTTTTGCTTTGAAAATAAAGGATTTTATCCGGATTTTTGAGCGGGTGTCGCGTCTGCCTTTTGTTCATGAAGCCTCTATTTTTGGAAGCGATATTCATCTTCTTTGCGAAAAAGGATTTCATCTGGAGAAGGAACTGGGAGTTTTCTTGAAAAAAGAAAATTTTTCGGATTATCATATTGAGCGGATAGAGCCGACACTGGAGGATGTGTTTGTGACGCAGGTGAGAAAGCATTAAATGACAATGTTTACTTTTTCACCAACACCTGAATCCATAAGAGGGATCATAGACAATTGGCTTTTGAGGAGCATAGCTTCATTAATAAAGGAATTTACTCTGGAAGTGGTTTGCGCAATCTGCTGATAAAGCTTAAAGTTAATAGAGCCGATCATACTTTCTCCGCTTGTTTTGTTGAATTATCGGCAGATTGCTGAAAAACTCCAGAAAATTTATGAGGGTGGCAGCCATGTTCTGGATCATCGGCCGTACAATCGCTAAAGCCGGCATCGGCATACTCACTCTTCCGATCAGCCTTACTATTGATCGCTATATTCTGAGAAAGAACGGCTTGAGCACCGGGACATTTATCCTGGTTTTCATTTTTGTCAATGCTTACTGGGCAATTCCAATGCTTGGTTTCGGCCTGGAAGCAATGATCCATTGTTTTGATCCTTCAAAAGCCTTTCTGGGAAAAGAAATCGCTTCGAGCTTTTTGATCCTTGTCGGTTCTTATTTTTATTGGCTTCCTGCCGGCTGTCTCTTTTGTCTTGTTTTTCTGGCTTTATTCAGACGTAAGGCCAATTTTTTCTCGTGGAATTTTGGATCCAAGGGAAATAATCATTCGCATTTGCTGTGTCTTATTTTTGCTGCTGCCTCTGGTTTTTCAAGTGGGAGTATTTATTGCCCGCAAGTTTGGCCGGATCGGGTAAAAAAGCTTATACCGTTAACTTTTTAACCGCTTGAATCAAATGATAAAAACTTAGAGATCGTTTATTATCCACTTTCAAGTGCGGGCTGATCCGTCGAGAACCGTCTATCTTCTGATAATGCGGGACAAGACGCTTCAGCTCTATTGAAGGTGACATAGCGCTGTCCGGTTTCCGGAACAATCTTTTCCCTTGCAAAGAAGCTATACCGGGTAAACCCATGCCTTTCTCAACCGCTTCTAAGTCAGCAAGGTACCAGCTTTCCAATTCACGACACGCTATTCTAATAATTGTCTCAGACTTTCCTGCCTCCAGACATTTAGCGTACAAATTTTTTTTAATATCCTTACAGTCACCAGAATCCTGATCACGCAGAATAATAAACTGAACATCCGACTTCAGATATCCACGAAGTTTCCTCACCAATTGCTTTTCAAGATCCTGCTTTCCTTCAAACACAATATAACGTACTTTGATAGTATTGGGTAATATTCTCGGAAGTAACCCTTCCAGCATTACTTTTGCAGAACGCTCTTCCAGTAAAAAGACAATCTCGCTCATAAAGGGTCTGCCCCCGTAAAGAACCCCTGCCGCCAGAGATAACCGAGTTTATCCCCTTCTCCCATATATTTTCTAAGCTGCTCATCATCGGCGGCCTTTTTTATTATTGTGTAACCGTTCTCTTTCTGAAGCCAAAAAACTTCTTCCAGTTCCGCAGCGTTTAGAAAATCGGGAGAGTGGGTAGATACGAATACCTGGCCGCCTTTTCTGGAATATTCGCGAAATTCTTCGGCTAACTCCATTAAAAGCTTTGGATAAAGCTGATTTTCCGGTTCCTCGACGCAAAGGAGCGGATGAGGTTTCGGATCGTTCAATAAGACCAGATAAGCAAACATCTTTATAGTACCATCCGAAACATGCCGGGCTAGAAACGGATCCTGAAAAGCCCCATCTTTAAACCGAAGCAAAACACGCCCTTCTTCGGTAATTTTTGAGTCAACATCCGATATTCCTGGAACCCGCTGTTTTAGCTTTTCAATTATGGAACTGAATATTTCCGGATGGCGTTTGTAAAGAAATTCTGTGACCAGAGAAAGGTTTTCGCCTTCGCGCGATAAGTGTTCCGCATAGCCCGCTTCATGTTCCGGTTGAGCACGTTGAATATGAAAATCAGATATATACCAGTTTTCCAGAAGCTCGCCAAGTGCTTTACTCGCGGGAAATTTTTCAAACTGGGCAAGTCCTTTTAACGCCAGAATATCAGGTGATTTTAAGGTGTGGTCTTCCCGCTTTAGTTCTGTTTTTTCTGTTACTTTATCCGGTTCATTCATAACCGCTTTTCCTGTTCCACGGGAGAAATCGAGGAATCTCCAAGGTTGGCCTTTACTACCTCGGCGGTATTGTAAGATTTCTTTTTCTATAATAGGGCGGCCTTTTTCTTCATTTATAGATAAAAAATAGGTTACCAGTGGTGATGAAGAATTTTCCCGAAATTTAAGCTCAATTTCTATTGGACCTTCTGCCCCTCTGCTTTTGACCTCTTGAAATCCCTTACTGCCGCCTAGTTTTGTTAGGGCTACATGAATATTGTCAGCTAAAGCGTCCTGGAGGAAACTGAAAACATTAAACAGGGTTGTTTTACCCGACCCATTAGCGCCGACAAAAATGCACATTTTAGGCAAGTTTTGTATTTCCACATTTTTTAGGGCCTTAAAATTTTTAAGCCGAATAGATTCAATTTTCATGGGATGTCTCCTTTTTGATCAAATATTATTATACAGTAAACCTAAAATTAATCATAAAATCTTTGCTATTACAAATAAATTTCTGGTACTGTTTCCTTTACCAGCGAATAGCGCGAAATTTTATGACTTTCGTGATTTTTTCTGTGTTCTAATATTTAGCATAAGGATTAAGAAGACTAAAATCAAGTTTTATTATTGATGATTGCTTCCATCAGGAGGACCCTTTTGCGCAATTCGGGGACGGTTTTTATGCCGCGAAACATTCTAAATTTCGTGTGGTTGGTGAGCTTGTCGTTCTTGGTTTCACTTCTTCAAAAAGGCTTCCAGAGTCAAGTAAAATTATTTAGGGAAGTATTTGTAAATATCCTTTCTATCTAAAAATCTGGAAAAAAACACAGTTTTATTAACAATTTCAATGCCCGCACGATATGATCCGGTAGAGATCCTATAATATGTTTTGTAACCTTTTAATTTCTTCAAATTTTTTATTTCCCTTATGTCTTTAGCATTGGCAACAACTGTGATAACGTCTTTTACTGCCTGAAAAAGCTCTTTGTTTTTTATATTGAGCATATCTTTTTTAAAATTGCGTTCCAGTTCATAATTCATCAGCGGCTGCCGATTTTAGAATCTAAAAACTTCATGAATTCATCTTTGTCGATAAAATCATTTTTCCGGCCTTCCTGAATTAAAAGCCCAAGATTTCGATCCTCGATAGCTTCGATAAGGTTTAAAACTTTATTCTCATCGACAAAAATTTCCGTTACAGTTTCAATAACAGTTTTATGAACAATGTCTTTTAATTCGTTTCTGCTTAAAGTAATGCTTTCCATAATGACCTCCATAATATTAAGCATAAGGATTGAGAAGACTAAAATCAAGTTTTATTATTGATGATTGCTTCTCCGAATTGGCTGTCGTCAAATTTGTAAGAAAGCTTTTCCCCTTTAATTAAGGCATGCATAGATAATCCAAGTAGTTCCGAGAATTTCAATAATCTTTCCGTCGGAGGAAAGGATGATAATTCATATTGCGACAAATCTGTCAATTTTTGAAGGATTTAATCCACTTGATAAGATCACTGGCATGAGGAGGGCAGCCCGGGACAAAGCCCTCTGTACTGCTGTTCTTTTTTGAGCAATTTCCCACAAAAATAGAATTGACAAAAGGGGTAATTATTTCAGGAGCAGCTTTTAGTCCAATGTAAAATTCCTGGGTCGCTTTGTCGTATCCTTTTTCCAGCACCTCGATTACAGAGGAAAGGCATTGTGAGCAGATTGCCTTGTTTGAGAACAGCTTACTCTGAAAACGCTTGTTGATCAAAGCATCCGGGTTTTCCAGCTCGGCGGGGGCCTTATTCAGCTCTACGATTTTAGGTTGGCCGGAAAAACCAAGGTATTCTTTGTAGGCCTTTAAGTAGCCAATCTCCCGGATATCCAACCCTAAACTGGCCGCGGCATAGTAATCAAAAGCAAACAAATCCTGGCTCATAAATATTTTTCTAAACCGGACTGGCGCTATCCCCTCTTCAGAATAGGCGTCGCCGACGATAGCGTCCCCTATATTCAGGGTAGTTTTGATGACAGTATTTAATTCAAAAATAGAATTGTCTAATCCGGAATGATAAAAATTACTTTTTTCACTCTCGCTGATAATGCCCATCAGATTTTTCATCCCGCATGACAGGCCGGTCTGGCTATGCGCTTTTAATACGGGGATGTTAATAATTTTATCCGCTTTTAATATCGTTTCGGCTATTCGGATATCTTTTAATTTCGAATAATTTCCCGGAACTTTCACAGGTACAAATTTATCTTGCTTTAAATCGACCAGATTGACATTGTATTTTGTGCAAAGTTTCTCATAATCGCAAAATTTGAAAGCCTTTGCTGTGTCAATTTTAAGTTCTGCCCCTTCCGCTATGGTTATTTTTTTTACTTTCAGCTTCATTAACTCGATGATTACCTGTTCTACCAGAGACGGGTCAGTAGTGGCTCCTGTGGAGCTTTCTTTCAGGATTTCCACATTTGGCTTTATGACCACATTTTCGTTAGGTGAGAAGAGCTCTGCCGGGCTTATTTTGTCGGATTTGGCGGTTTCATCAAATAAAGTATGTATCAAATCAGCGGGAGAATCACCATAAGCGACATATACCGAATGGTCCTGAATCATAAAATCATCCTTTACGCATTTCATTATAACCTGGCTGAAGCGATATTTCAAAATTTGAGTAAGCTAAGGACTTTTATGATTTCCGCCAATTAGCCAGAGTAAACCACACCGCGGATAAAATACAGAACAGCGAACAGGCATAAAATCCCCAGCTTCTTCCCGCGAAAGCAATGACAATCCCCGCTATAAAAGGCCCCGAAGAGTGCCCAATGTCCTTAATGGAAGAAAGCGCCCCCATAGAAGCTCCCAGGCTATTTTTTTCGGAAATATCCCCCACATAAGAACTGGTAGCGACAGTCGAAAGAGACATTCCTAACCCAAAAATCAAACTGATCCCGATTATTAGCGCTATGCTTGCAGAAAATGGCAGAAGAATCAGCGATAATCCAATGATTAAAATACCCGCGAGGATTTGTATTCTTTTGTCTACGCGGTCAGCCATTTTTCCAAATAAAGGCTTCGAAAGCGCGATAGCCAGGATTTGCGAGGAAAAAATCATTCCGATCCAGAACGCGCTGACATGAAGCGATTGCAGATACAGCGGCAGGAATGTTTCAAAGGCGCCGAAACAAAAATAAGTCGCCATTTCTACAATTCCAGTTGAAAAGAGACGGCCCTGTTTTACAAAGTGGAAAAGACTGGATAGGAAATCAAGAAATTGGATTTTTTTAACAAGCGTGCCGCTTGACCCGTTTAATTTCGAAGGGGAATCTTGATCCAGCGTCAGTACAAAAAGCGCGATGGGCAGTGAAACCAGAAACGCCAGAAGATAGACAAACCGGTAATTCCAGCCGGAGTTTAAAAAAGCGAAAACGGATAAAATAATTCCCCCGGCAATCGGTGCGATGGTTCTTCCGACAAGCGTTACGGAAGAATAAAGGCCCAGTTTTTCTCCTTTGGTTTCAGGGTATTCTCCGACCAGCGCTGCTGACGCGACCGGGCCCAGTATGGCAGTAGCGATTCCGTGAAAAAAACGCACCGGAATAAGCCAGAACGCGTTTGTGATAAAAATGTATAATAATGGTGAAATGATAAACACGGCGGCTGATAAAAGAAGCAGTCTTTTTCTGCCCAGCCGGTCTGCGAGCAAGCCTACAGGAAAGCTAAAAAGAATACCGGCAAAGGGCGATACAGCCGAAATAAGTCCGATGACCGTGTCTCCTGAACCTAATGATTTGACAAATAAAGGCAGAACAGGATTTTTTGATATTGTAGTGGAAAAAATCCCAAAAAATCCAATCCAGCAAAGAAGCTGGAATAGACGGTTTGATTTTGTCATAATAAAGAATATCTCCTTGATAAGAAAGTTTTTATTTCTCGATGATCACTTCTCTTTCCGGTACAAAGCCATGTTTTTTTGTGACCGCTTCCGAAATCTGATCCATCAGAGATGTAACGTCGACAGCCGTTGCGCCGCCGTTGTTGATAATAATATTCCCATGGCAGGGGGAAACCCTGGCTTTACCGAAAGATTTGCCCTTCAAGCCCAGTTCTTCTGTGATTTTCCCCATTGGTATTCCGATATCATAGTTGTTTTTGAATACCGAACCGCATGAAGGATAATCAAAATGCTTTTTGCTGTTTCTATCCTGCTCAATTTCCCGCAGACGGGAATTTTTGTTTTTTCCCTCCAGCTTATGCGCCGCCCGGGAAAAATAGGCGTAAAATTTTTTCAATAATGATAAAGAAACCTGGTTCTCTTTGATTTTTTTCAGAAGCCCGTCCAGTTTTTTGTGCTCTACATGGTTCAAAGCAGCCCCAGTTATTTCCGCTCCGACAATGATCCATGGTTTCTTCTGAAAGACAGAATCTTTATAAGCAAATCCGCAATCTTTAGCTTGAATTTGCGCAACATGAAAAGAAGGTTCGTTTAAATCTATATAATGAATAATTTCGATCAAATCACTTATCTGGTCTTGGTAACACTTCGCGTTTATGTAAATTCCCGCGCCTATTGAACCTGGAAGAAGATAGGTGAAATAAAAATTTTCTTTGTTTTTCAGAATTCCAATCAATGAGAGGAAAGAAAGCGGGATCCCGGCGGTCAGGAAAAGGCCGTCTTCTTTGTTTTTTATTCCCAAAAAATTCTTGAGGGAAATATAAAGTTTGCCTTTCTGAGGATGGTCGGGAAAAAGGGTATTTGTTCCAAAACCAAAAATAGAGAAAGGCATTGAAAGTTTTCGGCATTCATTTAATAAGAACAGAAGTTTTTCAAGCGATTCCGGAGCGGCAAAGTAGTCCGCCTTTCCCCCGATTTCATAAGACGAATGTTCCGCAAGCACAACATTCCGCAGGGCAAGGTTTTCAAATGACAAAGGAGCGCTCATTTTCATTTCTCCTCATGAAATTATAACATAATTTCTATTTTCCGTCTATATCCTACCTAAGGTAGGATAAAAACAGTACCTGAAGTATCTGTTTTAAAAAAAAAGAGAGCTATAATATTTGCACAAAGCAGAAATATTTTTTGTTTTGTGCAAAACAATCATTTTAGGAGGTAGGAAATGTCTGGAAAATGGAAAAAATTTTTGGCAAGAATGGTTCTTGCTATGTCAGCGGTATTTACCGCTTGGGTGTTATCTGGTTGTTCTCTTCAACCGCAGGATGAGAAGAGTATAGAAAGCAATGGCTCTTTATTATCGCCGGAAGCTTATGTTAAAGGAAATTTTATCCAGAACGGTACCTTTGACAATGGGACAACAGGATGGGGATTTTATAGCACCAGTGGAGGTAGTTTTACCACCGCTGTAGAAGGCGCTGACAAGCAATTACACTTTATTATCGCTAACGGTGGAACTCTTGAATATTCTGTGCAAGCTTATCAAGGTTGGTTTAGTGTCATTCCCAGCCAGGTGCTTAACTTTTCTTTTGATGCGAAATCCGACGCAAATAAGCGTATAGTGGTAAGGATCGCGGATACCGGTTATGGTGGTAGTTCTTATGTTGTACAACTTACTTCTTCCATGCAGCATTATGCTTTTACTTACTATGCTTACTCTACTACTTCCGTGAGAATTGAGTTCAATATGGGAGGAAGCGACGCGGATGTGTGGCTGGACAATGTTTCCATAGTTTCTCCCAACCAGTTTGTTTTATCAGTAAATACGCTGAATCAAGTGGGCGGCTGGGCAGAAAA
>JAGVOW010000022.1 GCA_020052515.1 Brevinematales bacterium
TGGCGGCTTTTATAGGCAGCCCTGACGGCACTCTAAACAATTACGTATACAACTTCACGGGGTTGATGGATGGGCTCACTGTCCACAAATGCGCGCTTTCAGCCAGCGAAATCTCCGCGCATTACAGTAGCCCTGAACAATTTTAGAAAACTGGAATTAAAATAAAGCACACTTAACTCAATCGGGGCTGTCCTCTGGACAGCCCCGATTTTTTACTGGGTATCACAACAAACATCTCATAAAAGAAGTATTATTTTGAATATTTTAACTTTTGTTTTATAATAATTCTGAAAGATTTGGGGAGGACTTATGATCAATAAAATTATTCCGTATTACGGTTTGTTTCAGAAGAAATCGGGCCTTGTCTGGATATGCGGTTTTTTATTCTCACTGTTTATTACAAACTTATTCATATTAGCTTCTCTTCCTTTTCTATTTTTCCTGCCCATAGTAAAATTTTATTTTTCGTATTTGATCTTGTTTTGCGGCGGTTTTTTATTCGCTTCTGCGGTTTTCCTCGAACTCATGATAAAAGGTGATAGAAAAGGAGGGCTTTATTTGCCCTTCCATACCCTTATAGCATCATTCATAATTGCCGGGATAATTTATTTTGTCAGCCCCGATCTTTTCATTGGTTTAATAAACAGCGATCAAATGATCGTCTGGTTGCTTTTACTATTAGGCGCTTCCTGGATTTGTTCCGAGTTTTTTATTCTCCTCCTGGCGCAAGTTGTTGTATTTTTTGCCCGCTTTGAAATACTGGGTAAAGCTGAAAACAGATATCAAATGGAGGAATGGCTTATTCAACAGAATCTGGATAAAAAACTGAACGAAGTGAAAAGATACGGCGGGAAACTTTCTCTTATTCTATTTGGGATAAATTTTGGAAAAACGGCTCCTCACGGAAATCAGCTAATAGATTTTATTTTCCAGGATGTAAAAAAGATTATCCGGAAAATTGACATTGCCGGAAGAATTGATAAAGGAAAATTTATCGCCCTGATCAATCACACTGATTCGAAAGAATCAAGTGCTACGGCAAAAAGAATCGCGGCGTTTTTTATCCATGACAAGAAAATTTCTTCTGAGTATCACTTAAGAGAAGAAAATATTTTAATAGGTATAGATACCGCCAGCAATAAAGAAAGTACAACAGCGGAAAAAATGATAGAAGAAGCGAAAAAGCAGTTAACCCCGGCGAAAAAATTGAAATAACGGTTAGGGCTTCTCTATCAGGGTACAGGTATTCCCCATTTTTTACTCAGATAACGCTCAACGCTTAAACGCTCAGAAGGGGTAAGCGCGGTACTATATATCAGTATTTCTCCCAGGTGGCCCCGGTAAAAATTGTTCGCGCCCCCGCCCATCCTTCTGCCGATCTGAAGATAATTGTGATAATTCGCGGGAAGAGATGACGCACAGCCATTTGTGTAAACACCGTCCTGATAAAGCTGGATGGAAGACGCTCCGTACACAACAGACGCGATGTACCAGGAATTAGTTTTAAACGAAGCCGGGGCTTTGCTAACATAGCCTGTCGTCAGATTAGTACCCAGGTAGGTTGTCCCTGTTCCGGCTCCAGCCCAGGGAGTAAAACCAGCCCAGGTCGTGGTGGTATTGGTACGCGTCTGCCAGAGTGTGGGAGAGGTCAGGCCGATATTTGTGTGAGAAAAAACGCAGATCACCGTTAAAACATTAGCGGTATAAGGCGGAATATAGAGAAATTCCCTGAAATAGCGAGCCGCGCCGTCAAAGTATACGGCCGCCAAACCGTTTCTAACGTTTGTCCGGTAAAAAGGCTCATAAGCCGGAATCACATCCAATGTGTGATTGCTTAAGCCGGATTTATCTCTCCATTGATAAACATTCGTAGGATCCGCGCCGCCTCTTAACACAATAGTATTTGTGTCATCCGCGTCCAGCCAGAGTATCAGATTGTTCGTAAATGTCAGATAGGAACGGACAACGTCTATATAATTCGTCGCGGAAGCCGAATCACTATAAGTGGCTTTCGATGCATGGCAAATTACCGTAACCCTTTCGATAATATTAGAAGCATTGAAAGTAACCAATTCGCCGGTTGGTGAAATACTGCCGTTCCCCGCGAGTATGGACCAATTGTAGGCGGAACCCGATATGGAACCGGAAGCCCCCAGTTGTAAAGAATCATTTGTTCCCACAACATTTGTGCCATTCGGAAAAGAAATGACGGGCTTCTGTAATTGCCCCATGGAAAGAAGGACATCAATTATCTGAGAAGCGGCGGCCGATTCGCTCCTGCCTGACTTATTTACTTTGCAATGAATAACCGCCTGCCCTTCCTGGGAAAGAGAACTATAAACAACTTGCTGACTCGACAAGGTATCGAGCAATCCAATGCCGCTCAGCGACCATTGATATGACACATCGCTTTCACTGGAAACTGCCCGTAATGTAATAGAAGTATTGGTAAGGGTTTCGTTGGTCCCCGCTACAATGCTTATAGAAGGAGCAGGAAGCGCTTTATCGACAAGAAAATTTTTGTTTTCCTGAATAACGCAACCGCTCAAAATCCCTGAGGCAAGATAAATAAAAACGATCTTATTCATTGTTTATCCCCATATAATAATACTTAATAAAACTGCAAAAAGTGAAAAAACTAAATAATATTATCTAACGCGTTTACAATCTGTACATCATATTTATCCAATTCTTTTCTGAGAATATCGACGGCCTCTTCCCTGGTTATTACATTGCGGTAAGCTCTCATTGATATAAGCGCGATATAACTTTCGACAACCCGGATGACTTTAGCAATATAGGGTATCTGATCCCCTGAGATTTTTTCCGGATAACCGCTGCCATCCAGATTTTCATGGTGTTTTGAAATCCCATCAATAAATAAAGATTTGTTTTCTTCAGGAATAAACCCAATCATTTTCAGGCCTTCGCTGACATGGGATTGCACCAGCTTAAACTGGTCTTCAGTCAAAGTTTTCAACTGAAAGAGATTGCTGTCCAGATTTAGGAACCCAATGTCATGAACCAGGCCTACCATATAATGCAGCATAGCTTCATGCTCATCATAATTCATAAACTTGGAAATCTTATACACCAATTCACCAACATTTCTGGAAGTGTTTTTACGATGAGTCAGCTTATCAATCTGCTCGCCATAATTTCTGCACAGATCAAACATTCTTTCAAACTGGTTCTGGGCAGATGGTAAGCTGGAATGATTTTCATCTTTTGACAATGATTCCTGAGCAGTTGAAACCGGAGGTTGAAGCGGGGTTAAGTGAGTTAATTTCTTTTTGTTCTCATTATCTATTAACTGATATTCCGGAAGCTGAATCAGGTTTCTGAGTGTATAATCCAGGGTTATTTGTTCTTTTTTCATATGGCGCATAAAAATAAACAATATGAAAACAAAAGAGGTGAGAAAAATAAAAGAAATAATGGATATAATAATAACCGGTAAGTATTGTGATAAAAAATCTTTATCCTGCGAAGGCTTTTGACTTTCGATGATCCTATTAATAAGCTGGTTCATCTCACTCCTGGATGCTTCCTCCTGCCTTCTGCTTTCTATTAATAATTTTTCCTGCATTTTTATAAATTCTTCTTTTTCCTGTTTTCGTAAATCATACTCGGCCTGCATTTTTTTTAATTCTTCTTCCTTTTTATCCTTTCGCTCCTGTTCTTTCTGGACAAGAATTTTCGCTTCTTCCGCCAGTTTTTCAATTCTTTCCTGTTCTTTTTGAACTTTGATTTTTTCATCTTCCAGATGCTTTCTCGTTTGTTTTAAAATTGTTTTGATTTTTTCTTCAAAAATCACGGAATGCGTCATAATAAAAATTTCGATTTCATCCAGCTTTGTGTAATTCTTTGCCGCTGAAATAGATTTGATATAATCAAAATAGATTAAGTTGGCCAAGCTTATCGCTTCTTCAGGCATCTGATCGTCTGAATAGAGTTTGAACAAAAAATTGATGTGAATAGCAGCTTTGTCGTATTCTTTCACCAGATAGTATTTATTGGCTTTATCTAAAAACTGACGCGCCACATCATCGCTGGCAAATAACGCGCCTGTCAAAATAAGTAATAATATAAATACAAAGACTTTCTTCATTTAATTACCGCCCCAATCTGTAGTTGTATTGCCCCTGCCTGTTCCCATCTGGATCTCCCATAGAGAAAGAGATGATCATAGTTTAAACCAGTATAAAAATGAAAAATTCCTATAGCATAAAAGTGATAAATGGCTGATACGCCGGTTATCATAGCAAAATTCATATTATCAGAAACAAACCCTGCCAGCAAAACATCCGAATGGAGTTGAATTTCAATCTTCTGGTCTAAAAAAGTGATTTTCCGTATGCCCAACCCCAGTGTAGGACTGAGAACAGAGGTAAAAAGAACATTCGTGGTATTAAATTCACTATAGCCAAAATATGCCAATCCAGCCCTCAGATACAACGGAAAAGAAAGAATAAAAGGGCTTCCAGCCATGACATTGACACTAACATAAAAAGGTTTCGCGCTATCCGAAGAAAATGGGATTAAACCATTCAAGAGAGTGCCTTCAATACCAACGGCTATGTAGGGGTGATCAAAATAGGCGCCCAGTATCCCGGAAACTCCATATAGCCAGCGTGTCTTATCTTCATTAAAATAATATTGATAAAATTGTGAGTGATAGTAAGATAAAGCGGCAGGAGAAAAACCGATATTCCAGGTGAAATTTTGAATCCCCACATTAGTTATCTGGTTGGCTTTTTCGCCATGGATTTCTTCTTCTTGCTTCTTCTTTTTTTCCACTTCTTCTTTCTTAAGCTTCTCTTCCTTTTTCTTTATTTCTTCTTCTTCTCGCTTCTGTTTGTCCTTTTTCATCTTAACCAGATTGACATATATATCCTGCGCCTCCATATTTTCGGAATCCACAGCGAGAAGAATTTGAAGATAATTTTCAGCCTGTTCATAATTCTCAGTCAAAATGATCTTTTTAATTTCATCGATCAGCAAAGCGCTCATCCTCGAAAAAACCGGCTTTCCCTGTGATTTTTGCAGTATATCTTTCAGGCGCTCGCTTTTTTTCTCAGAAATCATGACCTTGAATTCATCTAAAGAACCAGACTCTGATGTATTATCCTGACTGAAAAAGAAATTTATACAAAAAAGGATCAATAAACATCCGGCAATCAAATTCTTCATAATCAGCTTCCCTCTTACTTCAATCTCTTTTTCATAATATATCGGTTTTTTACCAGAAACAATGAATGGAATAAAAAAACGGGCGATCGCCAGGAATGAAAACCCCGGATGAATTGCCCCCGGGACTGTCAAACGGAACAGCCTGGCTAAAACCACTACAACTATTGCTTTTTGCTGTACTCCTTACCCTTTCGCTCAGAAACTCTTTTTATCAATTCCCGGATAACTATCGCGACTTCACTCTTTTTATATTCATCCTCAAAGATAAACTCAAAAGCGGCGTTCAGCCCCGCGTTTTCTCCTGGAATATAATGGTATCGCGTTATGCGCGAGCGCACATCCAGTTCCTTATTCTGCATTTTCAGATTCAACAACACAATCGCGTTTTCCTTGATAGAATGCGCTAGATAAACATTTTTCGTGTTTGCCAATACCCCTCCAATGGAAAGGTCAATAAGCGTAAAACTACCAGCGGCAGTTTGAATCCCGCCCTGCGATTTCACAATGACTTCACCGAGGATGTCAGCCAACCCCTTGATATAAAATATTTCGTAAATGGAAAGCCTCTTGTACTTCTCTTCATTCGGAACAGAAACTTCGATCACCCCTACCACTCTTTCTCCGACAACAATAGGAACCATGGCATAAGATGCTATACCTTTAGAAATATAACTATTTCTAATCTGCTCCAGAACAGAAGGGTTCATCACCTTGTTCACCATCTCAAAATACTTTTCATAACCAATAATATTGTACTTATCACCCCGATGAATATAATTGTTCAAACTTTCGGTGTCTCCCACCCAGAATGTTTTCTTGAAAACATTGACCACTTTCTCAATGGGCGCCAGACTCTCTATTTCTTTAAAAACATTGATCTTAAAACGATTTGAATATCTGGAAAGCTCCTCTCCCACCATGCCAATAATCTTTTTTACATCCGGTTTTTCCACCTGAAGCTCAAGATAAATACTCCGCAGAGTAGCTGGAAGCTCGTCAATATTAATATTAGCATTACTTTCGGAAGAAGCCGTCTCAACTTTCTTAATATTAATTTCAATTACATCTGCCCCGTCTACTCTCGCGAATTTTCTCATAGGGTGATAAAAAAGCTTTTCCGGCACAAAAAGCTCAACGCTTTTCAGCGGCAAATTTAATACTTTCAACGAAGTTTCGGAAGAGAAATAAAAAGTACGGTTATAATCAAAAGAAATAATGAGATCATTAACAGGAACAAAATTAGGTGCGTTCTCAAAAAAGATCACTATGGAATTCGGATCAGCCTTTGTCACAAAACCACTCAACAAAAAGCTGTCATCTTTAGCTTTCAACATTGTATTGAGGTGTTTTAACCGCATATTATTCAGAATGGAAACAATTTCATTTTTTTGAACCATTGTTTTATCAGCCATTTTACCTTCCATACCCATTACTTAAAAACTCAACTTCCAAAATTTTATGGACCGATCCCTGGAACCGGAAGCCAGGAAACTTCCATCCGGACTCACTACAACACTCATTACATCACCATAATGTTCCTTTAATCGATAGATTACCTCTGCTGTTTTTAATTCATACACATAAATAGTATCGTCTTCTCCGCCGGAAAAAACAAACCGCTCATCCGGAGAAAAATCCGCCGTTAATACTCCGCCCAACTGCCCCTTTAAAAGACGATAAGGGCCATTGTACTCTCCTTTTTTCCACACGCTGACAGTAGCGTCAGCGCTTGCCACAAGAAATAAGTTTCCGCTTTTTGAATAACGAACATACTCTATGGGCAATATATGAAACTTAACATCCTTAAATAGCTCCAGAGAAGGAATTTTCCAGACTTTAAAAGAGCCATCTTCCCCTCCGCTTATCAAGAAATCGCCCTTCGGAGAAACACTGACACTCCAAACCTCACTGCTGTGGGCCATTCTTGAAGAAACCAGCTTTAAATCCGGAATACTCCATATTTTTATTTCTCCGTCTGCCCCTGCGCTTATCACATATTTATTATCAGGAGAAATAGAAACACTCTGTATTCCTCTTTTATGCGCATCACAGGAAGCCCTTTCATTAAAATTGCTCTGCGCGTCATATAATTTTAATTTCTCATACACTCCCGCAGCTAAATAATTTCCATCAGGGGAAAAACGAACCGGTATACCCCATAACTCTTTGTAAGATTCCTCTATTGTCCGCTTTTCTTTACCCGAGCGAGTATCCCAAATTCGAATCGTTTCATCCGCGGACCCGGAAGCTAAATACTCCTGGTTCGGAGAAAAATCCAGGCAATACACATAACGAGTATGGCCCAGCAACTCTTTTTCTAGTTTCAAACCAAAATCCGCCAGCCGCTCACTATTGACATTGAGTTTCTCATGGTCTTTCACAGGCGTACCACATGAGAAAAAAAACAAGAAAAAAACCCATAATAATAAAAAAGCCGCCCTTTTCAACTAAATACCCCAAATTCCTTTTTGTGGTTTATATACAAAAAGGCTGGGGAAACTCCACAGCCTTTTTTATGTAAAAATGTAAAAACACCTATCAAAACACTCAGGGTTATTACCAATTATCCAACATATCGTCAGGATTTTGATTCTTTTCACTAAACAAATCCGTATCCGCAGTCAAATAATCAAAGTAAGTATAAAAAGGCCTACCCATCATATCATCCGGCTCAAATTCAACTCTGAATCCCATGAAGGTAATTCCTCTGTCTTCCGTTATCTTATAATTTTCCTGCTCAATAGTATCCGGGATGTTAATATTAACCTTCTTCCATCCAACCCATATCATTCTTTCAGATTTTACAAATTTCATGCTATCCAGATAGTCTTTCAACACTACTAAAAGAGTGTGCTTGTAGTTTCGGCCAACCAACCAAACTGAAAGCGTCTTCGTAATACCTTTGATTTTGATGGGTTTTGCCGGATCAATCGTTACCCAGCTCCAATCCCTTTTCATAAATTCAACACGCACACCGAGAACGTATTTATTGCGGTCGCTTACCAAATCTTTTGGGCCGCCTTCCCTTCTCATTGCCACAGCAAAGCCGTAGTCCCTCGGAATAAATGCTCTCCATTCACCTGCTGTCTCAAAATCATCCACCAAAACCGTCTGCACCAATTCTGTCGCAACTTTTTTGTCAGAGCTTTCTTTTGAATTAGTACTGATGATTTCAAGCTCCCCTGTTTTTTGCAGCGCTGAATTTCCAAGCTGTTGAGCAAAAGAAACTCCTGCTATTAAAACAAAAACCCCTAAAAACGAAAAAAATCTATACTTCATATTCGGCTCCTCAAATTAATCTTACCATTTCTTCGCGGCTAAATCATCACCATTAAATCTCTCTAAGTATACGTCTGTTTGAACCTGCATATAATCAAAATAACAGTAAAACTGATCTACTCTTTCCGTAGGGTAAGCCCACAATTTCAGCATAGAAATCTTCAGAGGTTTTAAGAAAGGAACCCTGTTTTCAGCTTGTGGAATATAATCCGGCACCTTCGTCCTCATATTCCTCCATCCAACAAAGGTAATGTTGCCTGCTGGAAGTTGATGCAAAAACCCCTTATAATCCCATAAGTAAAACTCAAGCGCATATTGATAATTACCGCCCCAGACCCAGAGATCCAAACTCTTGATCACTCCTACCAGATCCACCATTGCCGGTTTTCCATCCGCGTCTACATTCGGCTTTCCACCGGATCCCATAATACCGCCAGAGGTCTTTACCGGATAAACTTCTATCCAGTTGTAGCCTTTCTTTATGAATTCGGCTTTTATTCCCAATGACCACTTTTGTTTTGACTCCAGCTCTTGAGGAAGCCCAAGAGGCCTCGCTTCCACATAAGACACAGCACAGGCGTTAGAATCCCATCCGCTTAACTCTTTTGTGTAATCGGACGGTTTTGCGAATCTGGAAAATTTGGCTTTCCATACAATATTATTAGTTTGGTCTTTCTCATCTCCAAAATCGGAAACCACAAATGTTTGTAAATTCACAGTGTCTCTTTCTTTGTCAGAGAAACCAAACGAGAAAGCTTTACCATTACAAAAAAGAACAACGGCAAGAAACAAAAAAGACAAAACCACTACCTTACTCCCTTTGTATTTCATAGACCTCTCCTTAGAACTTATTTGCTTAACTACAGCTCTCCTGGCAGTGCAACCATTACTTTCATAATTTATATTAACTTATCAATTTTATTATTAGAATCAACTAACACAATCCGCGGCTTACTTTTCTTCACTTCCTCTTCATTCATTGCCGCAAAAGCGGCTATAATCACTCGATCCCCTACCCTATTCAAATGCGCTCCCGCCCCATTTAAACAAATAACGCCACTGCCTTTTTCCGCAACAATAGCGTAGGTAACCAGCCTTGACCCATTAGTCAGGTTCCAGACATGCACTTCCTCAAAAGGAAAAATACCGACTATTTGCATCAAATCTTCATCTATCGTAATGCTGCCAACGTAGTCAATATTGGTCTCGGTAACTACAGCCCTGTGAATTTTCGACTTTAACATGGAAAAAAGCATCATCATTCCCTAATAGTTTATATTTCATTTTAATATACAAAAAAAATTCTGTAAAGGGTTTCAGAGTTATTTTTGTATATTTATTGCAAGCTGACATAGTATTTATCGCTAGTTCCCCAATAGCGGCTGTCTTTCCGCAAGCTATCAAATTTCTTGTCTCTCACTTTATAAACCAGATAAACATTATATTTTCCTCTGGAAAGATAGTTTCCATCCATATTTTTTCCTGTCCAA
Source organism: Brevinematales bacterium (assembly GCA_020052515.1). Classification (GTDB taxonomy): domain Bacteria; phylum Spirochaetota; class Brevinematia; order Brevinematales; family JAOACQ01; genus JAGVOW01. The sequence goes on from JAGVOW010000022.1 coordinate 9,963, forward strand.
TAACGGGTCAATTGCGATTGCCCATTGATCACCTCTATGTTTTTTCCCCTGGCTATCAGATACTGCCTTTCTATGGAAGGTTTCTTGCCTTTTTTTGCCGCGTACACATAAAAATCAACAAACCTTGCCCCCTTTACGGACGCAAAAATGGCAAAGGTCAGTTTAACGCTTTTATTTCTGGAAGCAACCTGTACAATAGAATCATCGCCCACCCTAATATAACTAGCTTTTTTATAGAGTTTTTTTTGAGCCGCAAGCTCTTGTTTAGGATTGTTTTTTACAGCGCTTTCCATATCTATATCTCGGATGTTCCTGTCTTCTTTAACATTCTGTTTATTAGACTTGATTACTCCTACCTCGGGCTCCAGAGGAAGAGGGGTTTGTACAGATTTCTGAACCCCTGTTTCCTGAGTCGGCTCAGTAATAGAAACATTAGAAACTTCTTCTATCTTATTGCTGGCCATTGATTTTGAAAGAACATTTTCTTTGATCAACTGCGTCAAAATATCATTTGTCTGCATCGATTCTGTTTCCGCATTGGTTTTCTTTTGACAACCGCTAATTATCATAAAAACAAAAGCAACAAATAATATAATAATTTTTTTCACAATAGGCCTCCTTTCAGTACTAAAACTCTATAGAGGAATAGCGATAAGAAAACAAAGTCAAACCGCTCAAAACTTTGGGATAAAAGTTGGTTGCTTTATTAGGCATCAATTTATTTTTATCGGAAAGTTCCAAAACTTCTTTTATACTAACAGGGTTTATCAAAAAAGCCGCGTCGAAGTTGCCAGATCTAACCGCGTTGAGCGCTAAACTAAAATCCCCTTCATAAGTAACACCGTTTTTATAATCCTGGCTTTGTATACCAAACAGTTTTTCCAGGACTTCCCGCTCTAAAGTTTCCAGATCCGCTGAATCAGACGGCATAGCTTCTTTTAAATTAAGAACAAAATAGCGGTTCGGCACGGTTTTAAGAAACATACCGTAAGCCCTTATCCCTTTTTCTTTGTTTTCTTTCAAAACCATTTGCAATTTCTTTCTGGCAAGCTGTTCCGACTTTTCATCCTCGAAAACAATGGCGGCGATTTTGAATAAATCGTTTAGTTTCTTTAGCAATTCATTATACCCCAGAGAAACCTGGCGTATCAATAAATTAAAGGCAAGAATTACCAGTGTTTCATCATTCGCGCTGAAAAAATCAGCCATAATAAAATTAAAAGGTTCTTTCCCTGAAAAATTTTTCCCCGGGGCCATCTGCATCTCATCTTTATAGCGCAACGCCGCTTCATAACGATGATGCCCGTCGGCAATATCAATTTTCCTATCCTTAAAGAAAGCACTGATCCACTGATTAAAATCCGGATCTTCTATTTTAAATACACGGTTTCTGTTTCCGTCCAGATCAGGCACATCTAAAAAAGGATGGGCATCTGTCAAAAAGGTTTTTATTTTTTTTGCCATCTCGGCCTCTTTATCCCGATAAAGGCAAAAAATGGGTTCCAGATTAGATTGGGCTTCTTTCATAAGAAAATAACGGTCTTCAACCCTCTTTTCAAATGACATTTCATGCTTTCCCACGGAATTCCCATATTCTTCCAATTTTAAAAGCCCAATCACACCATACCTTTTACAACTATTGCCATCTAAGATAAAATTCTGCTCATGAATATAAAATGTAGGAACTCTGTCCACAACCAATACATCTCTCAAGAGCCAGCCAAAAAGCTTGTTTACAGCGTTTTTATATTTCGACTCGCCTTCTCCTTCCGGAAGAATAAGATGAATATAATTGTTTATTTCTTCTCGTAGTTTTTTCCGCAAATCATCCCTGACCATGTCAAAAGGCGGTGAAACTAAATCACCTATTTTAGAAAATTTTTTCGGATTATAATGCACAGCAGAGAAGCGATTGACAACAGCCATAACAAACCCCTTCTGTTTTAAAAAGTAAAAAAGGCTTTAATAAGATTTATCGGCACGCCCCCGCATAAAAGTTAACAAAATATTCTACCGTCTTTTGATACCCGGCGGGATCTATAGAAATAGATTTCGCATGCCCGGCGTTCGGCACAAGCCACAGTTCTTTTTTACCGCTTTTTGTTTCAAACAATTCTTTCGACATTTCCGTAGGAACATAATCATCTTTTCCGCCATGGATAAAGAGTATCGGAACCTTAACGCTCTTAATAGCCCTTATCGGCGAGACCTGATCGAAAGTAAAACCGGAACGAAAGAAGGAAACAAAACTGGCGTAGTCCAGAAGAGGAAAAGAAGGCAGATTATAATCTCTTTTCAGGATGTATTTAAAAAGCTGCCGTAAATCAGAATACGAACAATCTGATATATAAAAACACACTTTTTTGCTCTTTTCATTTAACTCAGAATGCTGAAGAGCTGTGGCAGCCCCCATCGATTCTCCATGGATACCGATAATTCCTTTTGGATTCTTACTTTTTACAAAATCCACCCAGCTATCTAAATCAAATTTTTCATAAAAACCGAAGGTGATATCTTTTCCTCCGCTTTCACCATGCGCCCGGCAATCGTAGGCCAAAACATTAAACCCCAGACGAAAGAACAATTTTGAATACTGCTCCATTGAATTCCATTTATCCATTGCCCTGCCGTGAACTAAAATGATTGTGTTTTCGCTCCTCCGCGCATTCGTTACATAAATGCCTGCCATTTTATAACCAAAACGGGAAGAGATAAAGACCTTCTCCCATCCGGGCTGTAAAACAAATTGATTTGTTCTGCCTTCTCGCGCGTCAATCCGGCAGGCCTGCTCATAATAATAATTCCCTGCCGCCAGAAGCAACACATTGAGAATAATAAGAAGGGCAAAAAAGACTATCAGCGTTATTTTTAAAACATTCCTTTTCTTGCCCTGAACCGGCTTATTCGTCATATAAACCCTCCCCAATTTTCTTATTCAATAAACTCTTGCGGCTCCCCAAAATAATATCCCTGAGAGTAATCCACTCCAATTTCCAGGCATTTTTCATAAACTCCTTTTGAGTGGACAAATTCGCCGATCGTAGATATCCCAAGGTCTTTCGCCGCGTTTACTATCATCTTTGCGATAATTATGGAATTGTTGTCCTGATCGAGGTTCTTGATGATAGAAGCATCAATTTTAATATAATCTACCTTCAATTTGATAATATGATCAAAATTGGAGTACCCGGAACCAAAGTCATCGATAGCAAATTTGCAGCCGTACCTTTTAATGTCCGTAATAAAATTGAGCATGGGCTCATAATTGCTGACTCCTTCCGATTCAAGGATTTCAAAGACTACCCTATTCGCAAGAGAAGCGTTTTCGCAAAGCATCTGGCGAATCAAATGGTTTGTCTCCTCATTGAGAATATCATTTACCGAAAGATTGACAGAGAACTCATAAGGCTTTTTACTGAAAGCATCAAAAGATTTTCGCAGCATAGCGGAAGTAATATGATGATATAACCTCACTCTCTGAGCTATAGATAAAAAGGAATAAGGCCCGACTACCTTGCCGTCAGTGTCGATCATTCTGGCCAAACATTCGTATTTTTCGACTTTTCCATTGTGATTATTGATGATAGGCTGATAATACGGCTTTATCCGGTCACCTAAAATCGCTCCCTTTAATTTTTTTGCCCAGAACAGGTTTTTCTCAAATTCTTTCTTGATTCCCATGGATTCATTAAAAACAGCAAACGATTTACCTAACTCTTTCGCTTGTTTCAGCGCCATATCGGCATTGTTCAGGACTTTGTTTTTAGCATATTCCACTTTATTATCGGATGGGTCATAATAAGAAACCCCAATAGTTACGCGAACATTTATTTCAATGTCGTCACATTGAAAATTAGCATCGTTGATTTTTCCAAAAATGTTCTGGATCGGACTGAGTCTATCCTCTTTTACACATTCGCCCGAACCGGCCTTCAGATCCATCAATATAGCGTATTCATCCCCATGCATTTTATACACCAGTGAGGAATGCTGAAAAGACATCTTTTTTAAGCGTTCTGCCGTTTCACGCAGCACATAGTCTCCCACTTCATTTCCATAAAAATCATTGATCTCTTTAAATGAATCAATATTGATCAAGGCAACAAAAGGAGAGCTTGATTTGTCAATATCCACAAGCAATTTCCGGCGATTCGGCAATTCTGTCAGTGTATCCGTGTACAATTGTACAGTCATCATTTTTCTTAGATCCACAAATTTATTGAGCAATAATCCCGCCATTGCTATTATCAGTACCATAAAGGAATATTCCAAAGTGTAAATAGATTGAAATATACCGGAGGACACCAGCAAATCGTTTACAGAAGCAATAAAAAATACGCCTAGCGCCAATATAACCGGCATCAAATGCTTATCCTTCAACAATAAATAATTCCTAATCAGCAAGACTAAAAGATATGCGAAGACCAATTGGGTAACGGCCATCTGGAGGGTATTAAAAATGCCCGCTTCCGCCTCGTAATAAGTTATTTCATAGAACCCAAAATGAACATGCTTGATGAGGGGATGTTTGATCAAAACCGAAAAATTAAAGTTAAAAAAAAGAGAGAGAATAAAAAAAACTAAAAACACAATCCCCAGAAAATAAAATAATTTTCTACTCTTAAATGTGATGAGATGGTAAATAAAGCCTGTCATAGAGATCGCTATGAGGCTAACACCCGTCAGCTGCAAGCTTTGCCAGACTACCCCTTCGAAAAGACTATGAGAGGAATAAAGCCCAAAACTAAAAATATCGTAAAGAGACACAGCAAAACACGCGATAGCAAAAGCCATACTTGCTCTGTCATCCCTCTGACGAACAAACATCCCCACATGATAAAATCCGGAGTATAGGCATATCGCGGCCATAATCAACGGAGCAATAGCTAATGTATTCATGTGTGCACCTTTGCCCATATTATATCATATCAGGTAATTATTGCAATACTCCATTCTTTTCACCACAGGCAAAGGTTATTAATTCCCTGTTTCTTATAGCAAAAAATAAAAGTTGTCCCCCCCCCCTTTTTTTTTTAAAAGGGGGAATTTCATAGCAAAGGCCTTCACTCTTGATTTTTTAATGATCAACCGATATACTTAAGATAAAAAATAAGGAATCACTTTCATGAAATCAGAAAACATATTCCGCGTCATCGCTTTCGGTGATGTAATTGGCGACCCTGGAAGAAAAGCTTTATTCAGTGTGTTTCGGAAGATAAGGGATAAATTTTTTCCGGACCTCGTTGTATTAAACGGAGAAAACGCCGCGCATGGTTTTGGTATCACTCAGCCCATTGTCAAGCAGTTATTTGAGAATGGGATTGATGTTATTACAAGCGGCAATCATATCTGGCAGAAAAAAGAAATCTTTGATTTTATTGATAAGTATCCGGGGCTTCTCAGGCCCATTAATTATCCGCCGCATACACCGGGACATGGATGCGCTGTAATCCAGAAAGGCGACTGCAAAGCGGCTGTCATCAGCGCTATGGGAAGAACCTATATGGACCCAATAGATTGCCCTTTCCAGAGAGTGGAAAGTGAAATAGAAAAACTGAGAAAAGAGGGAATAAATATTATTCTGGTGGATTTGCATGCTGAAGCCACCAGTGAAAAGCAGATTTTTGGCTGGCATTTTGACGGCAAGATCAGCGCTGTTTGGGGCACACACACCCATACGCAAACCTCTGATGAAAGGATCCTTCCCAGGAAAACCGCTTACATAACCGATATCGGCATGTGCGGCTCAATCGATTCCGTCATTGGGATGAAAACATCTGAGTCTTACCGGAAAGTCATCCAGCACTTGCCGGTAAAATTCTCCCCGGAAGAAGATGGTTCAATGGAAGTTCAAGGAGTCGTCATCGATATCCACAAGAAAACAGGAGAGGCTACTTTGATCAACAGAATAAAAGAAAAAGTAGGATAAAGAGGAAAGAAATGTTTTCAAGCAAACCTTACGCTCTGGTACTGGGCGGCGGCGGGGCAAAATGCGTTTATCAAATAGGCGCATGGAAAGCTTTGCGCGAAATGAGAATAAAGTTCTCCGCGATTTTCGGCGCTTCCGGGGGAGCGCTCAATGGCGCCATGATAGCCCAGGGTAATTTTAAAAAAGCTTATAACTTATGGGAAACAATGGGCCTGGAAAAAATTGTCGCTATTCCAGAAGAGCTCTTAAAAGAAGGCAAATTTAATCTAAACGTTGAAAATATTTCTTTTCTAAAACGCCTGCGCGACAATTTTTTGCGGCACCGCGGGTTAGACACAGCTCCTCTTGAAAAAGTTATCTGTGAAGCCGTGGATGAGCAAAAAATCAGAAGACGCGGAATTGATTTTGGGATCATTACTTTTGAGATCAGTAGCTGGAAGCCCCGGCAGGTTTTTCTCAACGAATTGGCGGAAGGTGAACTGGCTTCCTATTTACTGGCATCTTCTACGTTTCCGGGTTTTAAAGCCGCGGAAATTCAGAACCGTCAATACATTGACGGTGGAATTGCCGACAATGTACCTTTTGCCGCAGCAAAGGAAAGAGGTTATAGAAGGATCATTGTCATTGATGTATCCGGTATAGGCAACAACAAAAAACCCTCTGTTCAGGGAACGGAAACGGTTTACATAAAAAACAGCGTCGATATTGGAAACGAATTCGATTTTAGTCCAAAATTTATAAAAAATTATTTTTATCTGGGTTATTTAGACACCCTGAAAATCTTCGGCAAAGTAAGCGGGATTTATTATTTTTACAATTGGGACGAAAGGACAGTCAGGCTATTGGAAAAACTACTTCAAAAAGAAGAAATCTTCCAGGAAATAGCGCCTTTATTGCCGAAAGTAAGTAAAGAGAATTCGCGCCAGAGCAATATTTCCAGAATACGCTCTGCACTGCCTCCGGAAATATCGAAATACTATGAAATCATTTTATGCCTCGCCGAATGCGCGGCTCTATTCCTAAAGATGGAAAGAATAGAACTTTATAGTTTTGACGGTTTGTTAAAAGCGATTTGGGGGAATTACCAAAAAATCAGTAAAGAAACGCTCCCTTCCAGTAAAGCAAAAAAAGGCTTTTTTGAAAACCTGGCTGCCAGTTCTATGGAAAAACTGGCTCTACAAAGCAAAACAGGCGGAAAAATATTTTTTATTCTATTGGAGCATTTTTTTCAATAAGCTGCTCTTAAAAGCCTCTTGTGTGTCTGCGAAATTCTTAGGCGCGGTTAATTAACCGCGCATATACCCAGCGGGAGATATGAGAATTTAAACTTTGTGTTTATTTTAGTTATGATTTTATTTTTCCGAAAAGAAAAAAAGCGTTTTCTTGCCCAAAACAGGGGGAAAAAATGAAGTATTCCATCGTCGGCGGAAATATTGTTACTCCAGAATTTATTATACATCACAGCAGTCTTTCTATTGAGAATGGAAAAATTGTAAAGATTGGCCAGGTAGAAGATAAAGAAGATTTTAAAATTCAGTTGAATCCCGGCAGTTTTATTTTTCCGGCTCTGATCAATGCGCATGACCACCTTCTCGGCACCTATTACCCGAGAGTCGGCTCTGGGCCTTATCTAAACTGGCTACCCTGGGACAACGACCTGAAAAGCCACAATATCTACCGGGAAAGAAACCAGATTTCTGTGGAAGATATTTATCTCCTGGGCTCTTACCGGAATTTGATTTCTGGGGCCGCGACTGTTTCCGACCTTATACCGCATGCTGTTAATGACCCTCTTATTCCTAAAATGCCGGTGCGCGTCATCAAAGATTATACAGTGGAGCATGAATGTTCCAGTTTTGACCTGCGCTGGGGCCGCGGTATTTCAATGGAACACCGGGAGGCCGTAGAAAAAAACATTCCTTTCATTACGCATCTGGAAGAGGGATACGATGAAGAAAGCACATTAGGGGTAGATATCTTGGGCGAATTGAAAGCTCTCGATGAACACACCGTCCTTATTCACGGCCTTTCTTTTTCCGAAAAAGACATAGACAGAATAGCGGCCAGTAAAGCGAATGTAGTCTGGTGCCCTACTTCCAACTATTTTATGTATAAAGAAACCACTAACATTAAAAGGCTTCTGGAAAAAGGAGTGAATGTCTCACTGGGCACTGATTCCCCTATGTCTGGAGGGCTAAACATCCTGGAAGAAATGCAGTTTGCTTTTTCCCTTTACCAGCAGCTTTACCAAGAAGAGATAGATTACAAAACCCTCGTAAAAATGGTTACAACCAATCCGGCAAATGCCTTTAGATTGAAAGGGCTCGGTAAAATTGAGATTGGATCCAGCGCTGATCTTTTGATTATCGAAGGCGGAGAAACACAAAACCCGTATAAATCATTAGTGAACGCCTGGTTTGACAACATCCAATTGGTAATAAAAGAAGGCGCTCCTGTTTATGGCTCAAACGAATACCTGGAGGCTTTTAAAAAGTCTCACTCTCATTACCAATTGATAAGATTAAACGGCAAGGAAAAGATTTTGATTGGAAAACCGATAGATTTATATAAAAGAATCTGGAATAATATTTCCACCGAGAAAATACTTCCATTTTTCCCGATAGATTTTTAGAACTAGAAGGTCAAAAATGCCTGCAGAAAGACGTTTTGCCCAGGGGTCGATTATTTATTTCGACCATGAAAAAGGGGACAGCATCTATATTTTAAAGTCCGGCCGGGTAGATCTCAGCTATGTACAGCCGGAAAGCGGTGAAAAGATCACAAAAACTTTGAGTCAGGGCGAGTTTTTTGGCTTGAAATCAGCGATTATCAACCACACTCGCGATGAAGTAGCGGAGGCGGTAACAGATACCCTGACGATCGAGTTTAAAACCGCTGAATTTGAGTCCTATGTATCGCAAAATGTAGAACTGCTCAAGCGCCTTCTCCGGGTGCTTTCCAATCAGCTCAGAAACCTGGGAATAAAAGTGAACAATTACCTGGGCAACAATGTGCTCTATCCCCCCAACATCGGCCTTTTCAAAATTGGGGAATATTACCTGAACAACAAAGAATATAAACAGTCAGTCAGGGTTTACGAACGCTACATTCAGCAGTACCCACAAACAAATATTGTAGAAGAAGCAAAGTATCGAATCGAGATCAGCCAGGAAGCCATCAAGACCGGTTTCCTAAAAGAGTTTAAGCCTATTGACCAGATTATTGAAGGTGAATTGGCCGGAGCGGATGCCGCTCCTCTTAACGCGGTAGTAGATACAAAAGACAGTATGGTCAACGCCCATTCCAAGCTGGGAATCAAAGAAATTATGGATAAATATTACAAAGCTCAGTCTTTCTTTAACGGGGAAGACTACGCCAGCGCGGAAAAGATATTTCAGGAGATGTTTGCCCTGGAACTTTCCTCTGCCAATCCGGATATGGTCAATAATGCGAAATTGATGTACTTTAATTCTCTGGTTGAACTAAAGAAATTCAACGAATGCAGCCAGGAAATCACTGAGTTTATTAAAACATTGAAAGACCCTCCTGCTATTAAAAAAACTCTTTTTATTCTTTCAGATATTTATAAAAACTTAGGGAACACAGAAGGGGAAAAATCAATTTTACAAAAAATAACGATGATGCCCCCCATTGACGAGCTTTCCAAGAAAGCAAAAGAAAGAATGACGAATCTATAAGAGGCGGTCAGTATGGGAGAAGAAGTTCTCGATAAATATGAACAAACCTACAATCCTGGAGATATTATTTTCTGTGAATATGAAAAAGGCGATGAATTCTATATTATAAAAGAAGGCAAAGTCCGTATCACAAAAATTCAGGATAATAAGGAAAAAACTCTCGATATGATGGAACCGCCGGCACTATTTGGGGAAATGGCTATAATTGAAGACGCCCCGCGCAGTGCCACGGCCATCGCGGAAACTCAGGTCAAATTAGTCGTGCTGAAAAAACAGAATTTCAATGAACTGCTGGCATCAAATCCAATATGGGCGCTCTCGCTCATAAAAATATTAAGCCGCCGTATTTTTGATTCCCAGAGAAGGCTGGAAATCCTTTCTCTCCAGGAGAATGAAGCAAAGGTACTGGACACTCTGCTGATGCTGGTTGAATGGAGAGGCATTGTGCCCGCTACTTATCAAGACACAAAGCCTATCGAGCTGGAAAATGTCAAGGCGGAAGACGTCGCGCATTGGTGCGGGCTGGACGTGCATGAATGCGAAAAATACATCATCCGCTACATTAATATGGGCAGACTCGATCGCTATACCAGTAAGATTGTCATCAAAAATCTGCCGGATATTTATCGCCTGGTACGTAATAAAAGAAAATTGCAGGAAAAGGATCAATAGTGCCTCACCCCCCGGTCCCCCTCTCCAAGTCTGGAGAGGGGAGGAACAAAAAAAGAAGATAAATTGAGGATTTTATGTTGGAGAATAAAAAGGATTTTTTAGACACCGTGGATTTCAGCAAACAAACTCTTCTAAAAATAATTGAGCTGGGCAGCCGCATGAAAAAAAACAAGGCAAAATATTCCAGCGCTTTGAAAAATAAAAAGCTGGGCCTGATTTTCGAAAAATCTTCCACCCGCACGCGAGTCTCTTTTGAAGCGGGCATCTATGAGCTGGGCGGAATAGCCATGTTTTTGAGCTCCCGGGATATTCAAATCGGCAGGGGCGAGCCGATTAAAGATACGGCTAAAATTCTCTCCCGCTACTTAGATGCGGTTATGATCCGCACTTTTAAGCAGGAAGATGTGGAAGAATTCTCGAAAGAGGCTTCTATTCCCGTCATTAATGGCCTCACCGACTTGCTGCATCCATGCCAGGCTATGGCGGATTTTCAGACGATCCTGGAAAAAAAGGGCCGAATAGAAGAAATTCGGCTCGCCTTTATCGGCGACGGACATAATATGGCCAATTCATTGGGGCTTCTGGCATCGGCACTAGGCGCTCATTTTTCGTTTGCGTCTCCCAAAAATTATGAAATCTCGCCGGAAATAAAGCAAAAGATATTAGAAAAAGCAAAGGCTTCCGGCTCGCAAGTCCTTTTTTCCAACGACCCTTCCGAGGCGGTAAAAGACGCGGATATTGTCTATACCGATGTCTGGACATCCATGGACCAGGAAAAAGAAAAGCTGGAGCGATTGTCCCATTTTCAGGGCTTTCAGGTAAATGAGGAATTGGTCAGGAACGCGAAAAAGGATTTTCACTTTATGCACTGCCTTCCCGCACATCGGGGAGAAGAGGTTTCCGCTGGGATTATGGACGGGCCTCATTCTATTGTCGTGGACCAGGCGGAGAACAGACTGCATGTTCAGAAAGCCATTCTCGCGCTACTGATGAAGTGATTGTAATAAGGAAATAAAAAAATGGAAAATGTCTTTGCCGATAGAATATCCTATGTTCCAAGGTCATTCATCAGAGAAATTCTGAAGGTAACCGCGGATCCAAGCATTATTTCTTTCGCCGGCGGGCTGCCGAACCGGGATCTGTTTCCGCTAAGAGAACTAAAGGCCGCGGCCAACACAGTGCTGGATGAATCCGGCAGGGAAGCATTGCAATACAGTTCTTCAGAAGGTGACTTAGAATTACGCAATTGGATTGCTGATAGATATAAAAAAAAGAATAAATTTACCATTCATCCAAAAAACATTCTTATTACAAGCGGTTCGCAGCAGGGCCTTGATCTTCTGGGAAAAACATTTCTCAACGAAGGAGACAATGTTATCATCGAAGAACCTGGTTACCTGGGAGCTATTCAGGCATTCTCTCTCTATAAACCCACATTTTTCCCTATATCCCTGGATGCAGACGGAATCAAGACAGACAAATTGAAACAAGTTTTATTAAATCACGATATAAAACTGTTTTACTGCGTTCCCAACTTTCAGAATCCTTCGGGGATCAGTTATTCAGAAAAAAAACGCCAGGAAGTTGCTGAGCTGCTGAAAGAAAAAAATACCATACTGATCGAAGATGACCCTTATGGAGAATTACGATTTCTTGGAAAAGACAGGACATCTTTTTACAACATTATTCCCAATAACACTGTGCTTTTAGGTTCTTTTTCCAAAATTGTCGCCCCTTCTTTTAGAATAGGATGGATTGTCGCGAAGGATGAAATAATGGATAAACTAATCATCGCTAAACAGGCATCAGATCTTCATACAAACTATTTTGGACAGAAGATAATTCTTCAGTATATGAAAGATAATGACATAGATGAGCATATTGATAAAATCAAAAAAGCGTATAGCGGACAGAGAAACGCGATGGTTGCGGCTATACAAAAACACTTCCCGCAAGGAATAAATTATACGGAACCCGAGGGCGGAATGTTTTTGTGGATTACGCTAACTGAAGGATTGTCGGCCCTTAAACTTTTTGAAAAAGCAATCCGGCAAAAGGTAGCATTTGTACCTGGAGATCCTTTCTATGTAGACAAGAAAGACGTAAACACTTTACGATTGAATTTTTCCAGTGTTGATGAGGAAACCATTCGGATCGGAATAAAAAAGCTGGGTGAAGTGTTGAAAAACTACTGACCACCAATCCGTTTGCCTGGCAATATGATCTTATACCAAGTTGCAATCAATATTAGTGATACTTGCGCAGATATGATAGCGAGGACAAAGCTTCATAGATGCGCTTAGTATCACTTTGTTTGCAACTTGTTATTACAGCAAATATTATACAGAAATTGGAATTGTTCAGAATCGACACATGTCATAACAATATATTATAAAGGACTAATTATTTATTGATTTACAATAAATAATACTTGACATTCAACAAATAATAAATTATACTCATGTAATACCAAGCTGCAATCAAACTAATAGTTATACTTGCAGAGACGCGCGATTGTTAAAGTATCGCGCGGAAACGCTTAGTATAACTTTGATTGAAGCTTGGTATAAAATAGCACAGGAGGATTTCAAATGAAATATTTTGGTAAAAAATCATTGTCGTCTTTACTGAGTGGAATTTTACATGTTTTCTGGTATGTAGTGCTTGTGGGATCAATTATTGCCGCTGTTATAGGGATAGCAATCATCCTGTTTTCCACACCACTTGGTGATCCTGTTAGGACGGAAATCGCGAAATGCAATTCTAATATCAGCGTCCTGGACTTTCAAAATTCAATGGACTATAATGATAAGAAGGATTGGGAAGTGTTTAAAAACCTTCCTCTTGTTGTAAAATTTCTTATTCTGCCCTATTTTGGAGCGTTTGCTGTTTTACTGCTTCAAATAATAAAAAAATCTCGGCTCTTATTTACTAATTTCAAAAATGATATTGTATTCAATAAAATCAATGCGATTATTATTTTGAACATCAGCAAGCTGAATATAGGATTTTCAATAATAACTTTTAATTTTAGTTTACTGCTGGTTAGCGTATTACTGTTTATGCTCTGTGAAATTTTTAAAAGAGGATCTGCTCTTCAGGAAGAGCACGATCTTACAGTATAATGGTGATTATATGAGTATCATTTTCAGACTGGACAGAGTAATGGCCGATAGAAAAATATCGCTCAATGAATTGGCAAAACGAATTGAACTTACCGATTCAAATTTATCAATCTTTAAAACCGGAAAGGCTAAAGCAATACGCGTATTAACGCTGGATGCTCTTTGCAGAGAATTGGATTGTCAGCCGGGTGACTTATTGGAATATAGCCCGGATAAAAAAAATGGCAAGGAGGCCATATGAAAGTATGGCTATTATTTTTGTTTCTGTGTTGTTTTTGTGTTCCAGCTTTTTCATCAAAAACACAACCGTTGATTAAAAGAGTTAGGCCTGTTCAATCCTTGAAAATATTAGTTGTTTTTTATTCTCGTACAGGGACGACAAGAAATATCGCCCGGGAAATCGCTATTAAACTAGGATCTGATATAGAAGAAATTATTGATAAAAAAGACCGTTCAGGCCTATTCAAATTTCTTGAGTCAAGCGAGGACACAAGAAGTGGAAAAATAGCGGAAATCGCGGAGATGAAAAAAAATCCCAAAGACTACGATCTCGTTATTATTGGGACACCTGTTTGGGACGAGACGCTTTCAACGCCTGTCAGGGCTTACCTGCTAAAACACAAAGACAAATTGCCTGAAAATATAGCGTTTTTTGCGACATCCCGGGTAACAGAAGCTAAAATAGTGGTAAAGAAAGCGGAAATGATAATCGGCAAATCATTTGTTTCGTTTACGGGTTTTTCATCCTTTTCAGGAGATTTATCAAAAGAACGTAAAGAAGTAATAATACAGGAATTTATAAACACGTTAAAGAAATAGTTGATCAATCCGTTAACGGTATAAAGGAGGAAAACAAAATGAAGAACTTACAAAAGGCAGGCGGTATTTCCGCGCTAATCGCCGCGGCAACGTATCTTTTCGCGATGGGGCTTGTTGTATCGATTCTGAAACCTATGGCAGACTTAAATCTCGGATTTCAAGAGTATATGACTTTTTTCACAGCCAATAAGTCGCTTCTATTTATCTGGCACTTTTCTATGTATATAATTAATGGGTTTTGTCTTATTGTACTTGTTCTGGCAATTTATGAACGACTCAAAAATAGTTCGCCGAGGCTGGCAAAAATCGCGTCTTCTTCAGGATTTATCTGGGCCGCATTCGTTTTTTTGAGTGGATTGATCCTGAACTACGGTACTGAAGCGCTCATTAGCCTTTATGGAAAAAACCAGGCTCAAGCGGAAATGCTCAAGAATGTACTTGACACTATAACAATGGGCATTGATTCTTCCGACAAATTATTAGGCTGTCTATGGGTTGGGCTTGTAAGTATCGCGGCTATTAAAAAAAAGGTATTCCCGAAAACAATCAACATCTTCGGATTGGTTATCAGCCTGGCCGGGCTGATTGGGACAATAATACCCGCGCTCCTGTCAATTAGCTATATTTTTGGAGTTGGAGCTATAGTCTGGTGGCTGGCTGTAGGAATTTATATGTTACGTAAACAAACCATAGATACTATAGCGAACCCCTGATTCGTTTATTTGACAAAATGGCCTTATTTTGGTAGTATACATGTCTAAAGGAAAAAAAATGATTACTATAGATCTTTTTCAAAGTAAAGACATAAATAACCTCTTTGTTTTGTTTTGCGATTGGGATAAAGAACATCAATTTGATTTTAATCTTTTTAAAAACTCAATCGATGCTGTGATTAAATTTACCGATAATAAAATAATTTTCGCGAAAGACAATGATAAAATTGTCGGCTACGCCCAGATAGGGAAATGCTATCAGATTGGTTTCGAGCCATTTTACGAAATAATCCAATTATTAACCGCTGAAAACGCAAGAAGCCAGGGCATAGGGTCAGAATTGGTTAAAGAAATAGAAAAAATAGCCATCCTGGAAAATATCAAAATAATAAAGCTCAGTTCACAAGTTCATAGGGCAAGAGCGCATGTTTTTTACGAAAGACTGGGCTATACATGTTTTAAAACATCTCATTTTTATGAAAAAACATTGAAATAGCGATAATGTCAAAAGTTTTATGAAAAAGGGGAGACTTTAGGAAAATCATCTCCCCTCCTTTGGAGGGGTTGGGGGTGGGTGTTTTATGAGACATAAAATTTTAAACTATAATCCTGAGTTAAAAGAATTGGCAA
>JAGVOW010000097.1 GCA_020052515.1 Brevinematales bacterium
CTATAGGGTGAGGCGGCTAGGGCTTGTTTATAATTTCTTTATGAATTTTTAGAATCTGTTCTTTTAAGTGAGAAAGATTGTCTTTGTACGCAAAATATAAATTCTCCGGAGTAATTCCATGGTATTCATGAATCAAAATATTCCTATAATCTTTATACCTGCTCCAGTTTACTTCAGAATGTCTCTCTTTAAATTCTTTTGGGATCTGCCCGACTGCCTCGCCAATAATTTCAAAATTGCGAGTGACAGCGTCAATAGTTCTACAATCTTTTTTAAATTCCTCTAATTCCATATTTCCGATGTAATCCTCTATCTTCTGAATCGCCTCAAGAATATCATTAGTATAAAGCCTGATTTCCCTAGGCATATTTAACCTCGTTTAAAATATTTCCACGAATGATAGATTTCAGGGCGTCTTTTTGAACAAGGTCGACTTTCTTATGAAAAATAGATTCCAGATACTGCTTTAAATCTATAACAAGGTCTAAGGAAATTCGGGAACCGTCTTTAAACGTAACAAGAATATCCAGATCACTTCCCAGTCTTTCTTCACCTCTTGAGTAGGATCCAAAAATCCCAATTTCATTGACCGCGTATTTTTCTGTCAATTCAAGTTTCCTATTTCTAAGCATATTAAGAATATCATTTACCATATCTAACCCCAGAATTAATAGATTATTATACCGCCGGGCAAGAAAAAACTCATCCCCCTCTCCAGGCCTGGAGAGGGGGCCGCCCGCCCAATTTTACAATACAGACAAAATATCGGCTTCACCGTCTGTCACCACGATAGAATGCTCCCAATGAGAGGCCGGCTTGCCGTCCTGAGTCACTACCGTCCAGCCGTCTTCCAGAGTCCTGATTTTATGAGTACCCAGAGTAATCATCGGCTCAATGGCCAATACCATGCCCGCTTTTAGCCGCGGTCCTTTCTTTTTCGGGTCATAATAATTGACAACCGGCGGATCTTCGTGAATCGCCTTGCCCACCCCATGCCCGCAATATTCTCTCACAATCCCATAGCCTTTAGGGTTTAAAAAGAAATAAATAGATTTTCCAATTTCATTGAGATAGCTGCCTTCTTTAGCGGCTGAAATAGCCAGCATTAAAGCCTGGCGGGTATCCTCTACCAGACGCTTCACCTCAATAGCAGGATTGCCAATCACATAGTTGTAAGTAGCGTCTCCATAATACCCGGACAGGATCGTCCCGACATCGACACTGACAATATCGCCATCCTTGAGCTTATAATTGCCGGGAATACCATGGATCACCTGCTCATTGACAGAAATACATGTCGCCGCAGGAAAGCGCGTGAATTTTTTAGAAGGGGAATAACCCTTAAACGCCGGAATAGCGCCTTTTGAAAGGATGAAGTCTTCCCCTATTTTATCAATCTCTCTGGTCGTAATCCCGGCATGGATAAACTTTTTCAAATATTCAAAAAGCTCAGCAATAATCCGGTTGCTTTTTCGAATATATTGAATTTCCATACTGTTCTTTATGTGAATCATATCAACTCTATCAGCCTATTTCCCTGACTCTTTTGGTTTTCCCTCTATCACTTTCTTTTTCTCTTCTTCAAAAATACTATCAAAATTAATAACAGGGCCCGAACTGTAAGCGTCTTCTATCAGTTTATCCACATCTTTCTTCTGCCCAGCGGTAATATTGATGCTTCCTTTCACAACCACACCAGGTTCCATAGTCAATTGAGGCGCTGTAACATTACCCAAAACCCTGCCGGTAGACAAGAGCCTGACTTCTTCCAGCGCCTCAATATCGCCCAGCACTACTCCAGCCACAGTGATTTTTTTCGCGCGGATCACTTCCGTTTTGACCTTGCCTGTTTCACCCACATAAAGATGCTCTTCCGTGCGAATTTCTCCTTCAAACTTTCCATCTACCTGAAAAGAGCCATGTACAAAAAA
Organism: Brevinematales bacterium; assembly: GCA_020052515.1. Taxonomy (GTDB): domain Bacteria; phylum Spirochaetota; class Brevinematia; order Brevinematales; family JAOACQ01; genus JAGVOW01. The sequence goes on from JAGVOW010000097.1 coordinate 1,932, forward strand.
CTTCCCTTGAAATACTGAACCTTCACCAATAATTGAATTAATCGAGCCTTCTATCTTTGGCGGCATATCCAACCTCCTTTTATTTCTTCTTTAACTATCGGCAAATTGGCCGAAGATTTTCACAAATTCGCTCTGCTCCATTCCATATTTACCGATTTCTTCCTGAGAAGAGTCGCCATGAAAATCACTCCCGCCGGTTAATATAAATTCTTTCGGCAATGTATCCTCAATCTTTTTTGCCAGGCCCTGGGAAATCTTCGGGTGCCTGCACTCAAGGCCATCCAGGCCGTTTTTTATCAACTTGTCGAGATGCTTCCAATTCCAAGCGTTATAAAGCATAGAAGGATGAGCTAGAACCGCCTTGCCGCGATTTTTTTTAATGGCCTCTATCACCGCAATCGTATGAATTTCTTTCCGGGGGATGTAACAGGGGCTCCCGACACGAAGCACTTTCTCAAAAACAGCGTCCGCTGTAGGGAAATAACCCTTTTTCACCAATTCTCTGGCAATGTGCATCCTCCCTACCGGAATGCCGTCATTCTTAATGAAATCATCCGCTTCAAGCTGGAAACCATGCGTCTTTAAGCATTCTACCATTCGATAGGCCCGCGTTACCCGCGATTTTTTGAACTCCTGGATCAAATCAGCCATTCCCAGATAGGAATGATCCGAAAAATAACCCAATACATGAAGCTCTCCCGCTTCTTCTAAATAAGTAGAAAACTCACACCCGGCGATAAACAAGACTTCATTTTTCCGGCTTTTCAAAATCGAAACCACTTTGTCAATGCCGTCAAAATTATCATGATCCGTCAAAGCAAATCCTGCCAGCCCAATGTCAAGAACATGCCGCACAATTTTATCAACGCTCCACAGCCCATCCGAATGATCGGAATGGATGTGCATATCTACCAGTTTCAAAGCCCGCCTCTCTTTTAAAAAATATTATAACATGGAAAGAAAGTTTTGTAACTATTTGATTAGAACTCACCGCCCCAACCCTCCGACACCAATCCTCCGATGTAGCCGCAAGCTTTAGCTTGCGCCTAATTTGCGCGGGCTAAAGCCCGCGACTACATAAATGCGAATTTATCGACAGCCCCGGGGTGAGTTTATATACTTTCCCCTATTGCTTCCGAAAGTGTGGGATGGCCATGGATAAAATTCCCCAACTGTTTAACAGAAAGTCCCGCGCTGGCGGCCAGGCCTATCTCATTAATCAATTCTGTAGCGGAAGGTCCAATGATACTGCCGCCCAAAATCCGGCCATCCGAAGAATCATAAATTATCTTCACAAAACCGGCTTCTTCCTTTTGGATCAACGCTTTGCCATTAGCTTTAAAAAAGCTTTTTAGGACTTTAATCTCTCTATTTTGTTCTTTTGCCCATCTTTCCGTCATTCCAATAGCCCCCACCTGTGGAGTAGAGAAAACAATTCTGGGAATGAAGTCGTAATCGATAGAATTCTTGCTTGTTTTTTTTTCAAAAATAATTAAAGCGCAATTTTCAGCGGCTAAAACACCCTCTCTATAAGCCGCATGGGCTACCATTGGCGTTTGAATCACATCGCCAGCCGCGAAAATAGAAGGAATTGCCGTCTGAAAATTTCCATTCACCGTAATAAATCCATTTTTCAAATCCAGGCCTATTTTTTCCAGACCTAAGTTTGCCGTATTCGGCACTCTGCCCGCAGCGACAAGGGCACATTCAAATAAAACTTTCTTGCTTTCGGCCTCATCTGAGGGCTGTAAAACCGCCTCCACAAAATCGCCTTGATCCATGAGTGCCTTGACCGCGCTTTCCGTCATAATCGTAATACCCGACTTCTCCAGTTCACGTTTTAAAGCGCGCGATATATCTTCATCCTCATCAGGCAAAAGCCGGGGAGCAATTTCCACCAATGTTGTTTCAACACCAAATTGTTTAAAAATAGAAGCGAATTCGCAACCGATTGCCCCGCCACCAATGATCAAAAGGCTTTCTGGAAGTTTTTCTAAAGCTAGTATCTCTTTGCTGGAAAGAATGTTCCTTCCATTAAAGGGAAATGCAGAAATCTCTTTAGCTATTGATCCGCTCGCGACAACAATGCCTTTTGCCTCTATCTCCTGACTTTCGCTTTCACTTTCTACCACAATTGAATTGGCCGATAAAAACTTCGCTTTTCCAGACAGAAGCTTTACTTCATTTTTCTTCAAAAGAAAAAGAATCCCCTCCCGAAGCTGTTTCTTATTATTTTCAGCGCTTTGTGTAAGCTTCTTCCACTCCACTGGTCTTACTTCGGCTTCTAACCCAAAAGAAGCGCTGCGTTTTATCTGATGCTGTAGATGCGCGCTTTCAGCTAAAGATTTTACCGGAATACAGCCCTCGTTTAAACAAGTCCCGCCAATTCTGGTTTCCGAGAAATCCACTAAACAGACCGAAAGCTTATTTTCAGACAGCTTCAAAGCCGCGGAATACCCAGCCGGCCCGCCGCCGATGACCACTACATCATAAAAACTTCTTTCCATACATCCTTCCTTTCTTTGCCTCACCCCGCAACTTAGTAATTCTTATGAATTCTTTCTCAATTTAGGAATAAGGCGCAATATTATACCAGATTCAGCGGAATTTTTCCAATATCGTAACAGAGCTGAGACGCAGGTCCCGGATTCTAATCTTTACTTTTCAACCAACTTATGGTATATTATTCCAACTAAAAAAGGAGGCTATTGAAGCCCATGTTTCTGCGCTGGAAGAAGATGGGATTCCGGTTCCCAATCATAAAGAACTGGATAGAGGAACTTTGAGAGCTATCATCAGACAATCTAATCTGACGGTTGAAGAATTCAATGAATTGCTATAATTTTAAAAGAGGAGACACATTTATGGAAGAAGAGAAGAAACTGCCGCGCAATGTTTTTGTCCTGGCATTAATTGCTTTTCTTTTTCTTTTTATCTATTCAGTTTTTTTCGCCCTCCCGCTGACCAATACATTTTTTCCTGAAGGACTCGAAATTACTTCTTATAAAATCTTGAATGACTATTATGGCAGGCTTTTGATTACCAGAGAAATCAAGACTAAAGAAAATGGAGACTGGTATTATTATATCGATGTGGATACGCTCCATTCGGGGCTGATAGAAACCTCCAGGATAAAAAATAAAACCAATATCCGTCCAAAAAGCCCGCTTTCAGAAATTTTGGCTTTCCAGAAAGAGCGTCTTACTCCCTACGGGAATTTCAGCGAAAAGCATTCAGCGGCCAGTCCGAAAAACATTGTTCTCACGAGCGACCTCTGCCCTACTTCAAAAGAATACGACCGATTGTTTTATGAAAGCATAGCCGAGCACCAAACCAACATTTCGCTTCTTGTTTTCTTCTCTGGAAGGTGGATTGCCCGGCATCCACAGTACCTCAAAGAAATCAAAGAAAAAGGCCTCGCCCTTGTCGCGGGGAATCACACCGATCATCACATCATCCTGACAAACCGCATCACAAAGGAGGATTTTATTTCTGAAATTACCAATACAGAAAAAATTATGCTGGAAAACGGGATTTTGCCGTCCTGCTTTTTCCGCTTCCCCGCGCTTGTTTATAAAAAAGAATATATGGAAGCCCTCGATCAACTCAATCTTATCGCGGTAAATGCCAATGCCTGGATGGGAACAAAAGCTAAAAACTGGTCTGTCCTTTTAGTTCACTCCAATGGCTGTGCCAGCTCCGAGGTAAGGGTTTTCAAAAAGTTTTTAGACAGGGCATTTGAGGAAAAAAATCAACCGGATTTTGTATTTCAGGATATCTTTGCCTACTTTCAGAATTTTCTAAAAGAAAGCTCATCTACTAATTGATTGATTAGCTTTACGGATTCTTCCCAATCAAAAAGCTTTATCCGCTCGGATCCTTTCTTTATCAATTCTTTTTTCTTTGATTCGCTTTCCAGGACGCTTCGTATTCCTCCAGCAATGTCTTCAGCATCCCGCGGATCAACATAGACCGCCGCGTCGCCGCACACTTCAGGAATGCTGGAAATTTTTGAAGCGACCACAGGGCACCCAAAGGCAAAAGCCTCCAGCGGCGGAAAACCAAATCCCTCATACAGTGAGGGGAACAAAAACACCTCCGCCCCGCCATAAAGGGAAGACAAGTCTTCGTCATTCACAAAGCCCAAAAACTTCACCCGCTTTTCAATGCCCAATTTCTCCGGCAGTTTCAAAACGGCTTCATTTAAACCTTTTGTCTTTCCGGCTACGGCAAGGCTGACATCTTTATCTTGAATCAAGGAAACACTCTTTATGGCCTGGGTCAGATTTTTATAAGGCCTATTCTCTCCGACAAAGAGAATGTAACGCTTCAGGCCATACTTTTCCTTCATTTTTTTTATGGCCGCTTGATCCGGTCTGGACGCCTTAAAATTAGCCCCATTATAAATTACCCGGATAGGCGCGTGATGGGGGAAAAATTTCTCAACATCCATTTTTGTCGCCTCTGAAACGGCAACAATTGTCTTGCTGTTTTTGAGAAGAAAGGAAAGCAAAAACCGGAAATAATACTTTAGCCGGGGATAGGTTTCCGGAAACAAAAGAGGAAGCAAGTCATGCACCGTCACAATCTGACAAATCGAAGGGAAAAGCATCCCCTCAGAAAAAGGAGAATAGTAAAGGCAAAATCCCTCTTTTTTGATCCATTTCGGAAGAACAAAATTGTTCCATAAAAGCCTTTTTAAATTCCCCTTTGTGGTAGGATTGGACAATTCTTCCTCAACCTCAATAGAGTGGGGAAGCTTATATTCCTCTATCACACTTTTATTGGCGATAAAAACAAACTTCTCTTTATCCGCTCTTTTTATTATTTCGAGCGCGTAGCGATTGAGCCCATCCATCCGCTTAGTTGAGACCAATGCCGCGTTAAACAAAATAGGACTATTCTTTTTTTCAAAAACATCCCTCATAATAGCTGTTTTATTCGCCGCCGCCGCTTCAACAGAATAATGTTCCCGGGCGTATTCTCTAAAGCGATCGGAAAACAGCTTCCTTTCCCATTGGCCGTCAGCAAATTTCTTCAAGATAAAGGCCAATTTTTTCGCGTTTCCCTCCGGGAAAATCATGGCCTTATCTGGAACCACGCGCGGAATTTCCCCTGAGTCAGACCCTATCACCGGCGTCCCGCAAGAGAGGCTTTCCACTATCACACGGCCAAACTGCTCTTTCCACCAATTTTTCGTTTTAGAAGGAAGAACCAGCGCATCGATACCATTGTAAAAATAAACCAGTTGATCGCCCATTAAACTGCCCAGAAAAAACACATTTTTCTCTATTTCCTTATGC
>JAGVOW010000101.1 GCA_020052515.1 Brevinematales bacterium
GGGTTTACCCGTGGATGAATGGTTTTTCGCCCAAAGGGCGTCGAGCGAAGCTCGTAGAGTGGAAACAGGTGCCACGGGTTTCACCCGTGGGGTTTCCACATTAACAGGGGTTTTCGTTTTTTTCTTATTTTTAACAGGATCTCTTTTTGCTGAAGAAACTCCTTCAAATGCGGACGCTAAGGAGCTTGTCCGACAGGCTTGGGCTCTATCAGGCCAGTCAGATTATAAAAATCTCAATGAAACTATCGACAACATTTTAAAGCAGTATGAAGTTAAAGCCGAAGCATTAAGCTCAACTCTTCAAGGATTTCCAGCCCAAGATAAGTTTCATAGTTATGAGATTATGAATGCCGTTGCAACAGTGCTTTTTATTCGTGCTGAATCTTTAATGCGGCAAGGAAGGAATGATCAAGCAATAGCTTCTTTTAAAGACTTGATTAAAAACTATCCCTACGCCCAAGCCTGGGACCCAAGCCGGGGGTCATATTGGTCAATTGCTGATAAAAGTCTGATAAGTATTAATGAGATGACAGGAGAAGAAGAGAAAGCGCAAGAAATAAAAGTTTTGAAAACGAAACCTGGAATTTTTACTCACGGGACGGATAAAGTTGTTGATTACACAAAATATGGCACATTTAGTGGTATTGGGACCAAGGATTTTAAGTTTGAGGTAAATAATCCGAATATTTTGGCTAAGGCCGTGGGTGAAGGAATTTATCCCAACACAGAAGATATCTTTAAAAATCCAGGATATTCACAAGTTTTTAAAGATGGCCGTTTAAAGGGAAATCACTGGGATTTTGTTAACATATCTGATCTAGAAGCTGCCTATTTTAAATGGACAGCAGCTCCCGAAGATCCGGGAGTAAAACTTTTCTATACAGGATTTATTTTTGAGAAGGCAAAAATGTATTTTGAAGCCATCAAAGCCTATCATGCGGTTATTGTGCATTTTCCCGCTACTGTTTCATGGACTTATTGGCATACAAAGTGGTACCCAGCGCAGGTTGCCGTTGCAAAAATTAAATTTATTATCAGGATGCATCCGGAATTAAACATTCAATACAAAGGTGGTAAAGTTCAGGTTATTAATGAAGGTGATCAGGTTATTGTTGCAACTGATCCGGGCATCGTTAAGTATGGTCAAGTTAAGAAGAAAAAAATTATAAAAGATTTGGGTAAACCAGTACGTTTTTTGGGTGGCAAGAAAACACAATTAGTTCAGTACGCCAATGGGCATTGGCGGATATTGGTCGATGGGAAACCATTTTTCATTAAAGGGATTACTTATCTACCAACCAAGGTTGGAGAAAGCCCGGATGATGGAACTCTTGATAATTGGATGACGCAAGATACAAATCATAACGGCAAACCAGATGGCCCTTATGATTCATATGTGGATAAAAATGATAAGAACAAACAACACTCCAATGAGGTTGTTGTTGGTGATTTTCAACTCCTTAAAGAGATGGGTGCCAATACCCTGCGTCTTTATCAACAACCTTTTAAACCAGTTAAATCTTTATTACGTGATCTTTATAAGCGATATGGCATTCGAGTCTTAATGGGGGATTATCTTGGTAAGTATGCTTTCGGGTCGGGTGCTGATTGGGCAACAGGAACGGATTATGAGAATCCTGTCCAACAGGCCAATATGCTTAAAACTGTTGAGGAATTAATTAAAGAGTTTAAAGACGAGCCTTATATTCTCATGTGGGTTCTTGGTAATGAAAATAATTATGGTGTGTCCTGCAATGGCAATAGCAAGCCGGACGCTTTTTATAAATTTGTCAATAAAGTGGCACAAAGAATTAAGGAAATTGACCCGGATCGACCTGTAGCAATGGTCAATGGAGATGTTCTTTATATTGATAAGTTCGCCGCAAATGCCCCGGACATAGATGTTTTTAGTGCCAATGTTTATCGTGGAGATTATGGTTTTGGGCCTTTTTGGAGTGATGTTCAATCTGCGGTTAATAAGCCGGTTTATATTACCGAGTATGGAGCACCAGGATATTCAAATCAGAAATCGATTGAAGAAATGGAGGAAGAACAGGCCTTTTATGATCAAGGGAATTGGATGGATATTCTAGAAAATTCAGCCGGATATCCCGATGGAGAAGGGAATTCGATAGGCGGGGTTGCTTTTGAATGGGTAGACGAATGGTACAAGAGCTATGGACCTTGGAGCCATGAAACTAAAGCAGACGCAACCGGTCCTTTCCCCGGGGGATATTATTTTGAAGAATGGTTTGGAATTACGGGACAAGGCGATGGTAAAAACAGTCCTTTTTTAAGGCATCTGAAGAAGGCATACTTCATGTATAAAAAGCATTGGAATAATTGATCTATGGTAAAAATATTTTATTGGATTTTATTTAGTCTTATTTTTTATGTTTATGTCGGATACCCAGCTCTTTTGTTGTTTATAAGGACTTTAGTGGGGAAGAAGGCTATTAAAAAAAAGGAATATTATCCTAATGTGTCTTTAATTATGGCCGTATACAACGAAGGGGAAATCATTAGAAAGCGGATAGAAAATATTTTATCGCTTAGTTATCCGGAAGATAATCTGGAAGTTTTAATTGTCTCGGACGCCTCTACAGATAACACAGAGGCCATAATCAGAGAATACGAAAGTCATGGCATCCAACTTTATAGGCAGAATTTTCGTCAAGGCAAGACAGAAGCTTTAAATAAAGCTGTTGCTATGGCGACTGGGGAAATATTGGTATTTTCTGACGCGGATGTATTCTTCAAAAAAAATAATATCGAGATGCTAATTCAAAATTTCTACGATCCCCAAGTCGGTTGTGTGGCGGGGAAGAAGATTCCTGTTAGTAATGAAAAGTCATTTACGGTTTCGGAAGGCTTATATTGGGAATATGAATTTTCTATTAAGAGACTTGAAAGCGAGCTAGGTAATTTAGTTAGTGGAGCATGCGGGCTTAACTTAGCTTTAAGGCGCAAGTTATACGAACCACTGGAAGCTATGGCTGAGGATTTGCTTTTACCGCTTGTGTGTATTCATAAAGGATACCGTACCGTTTTTGAGCCAGGAGCGATTTGTTATGAACTGCTTTTGCCATCGGCCAAAGATGAATTCAAAAGAAAAATCAGGATAGTAATGGGGGGAATCGATGCCCTTTCGTATGGACGAAATATTATAAAATCTTTAGGTTTATTGGACTTGTTTCAATTATGGAGTCACAAAATAATGAGGTGGTACATTTCTTTTGGTCTGGTGATTTTTTTGATTATTAATTTTTTTATTAAAGGAAACATCTATAGATATTTACTTTGCTTTCAAGTTGTCTTTTATTCCTTGGCAATAACAGGAGCTTTATTAGAGAGTGGTTACTTTCGAATGAAGTTGAAGAGTTTAAGAATTTTTTCCATCCCGTATTATTTCGTAAACATGAATTTTGCCGTGATTTTAGGAATATTAAAATATTATTTCAAAATGTATCGTGGATGGATAGGTTATGAAAAAATCCGTATCAGTCATAGTACCAGTTTATAACGGTAGCGGCACTTTAAGAAAATCTTTAAAGTCGATATTTAATACGGAATATCATGATTTCGAAGTCATTGTTATTAATGATGGATCAAGCGACGAATCTTCTTCAATTGCAAAAGAATTCCCATGCCGCGTATTTGATCTTAGAGAAAATATGGGGCCAGCAAAAGCTCGGAATATAGGTGTCAGTTATGCTCAGAGTGAAGTCTTCCTGTTTACTGATTCAGATTGCTTTGTTGAAAAAGACTGGGTCAAGAGAATGTATGAAGAATATAAAAGGATCAAACATGAAACCGGGGAATTAGCGGTTCTAGGAGGAAGAGTCTTACCGAATAGAAATTTTGTAAGCAAGTGTTTGGCTTATTCTGGTTATTATTCTTTTCAGCACGGAGACGCTTTAATTTCTATGCCGCATTTGTGCGCTTCTAATTTGCTTGTAGAAAGAAAAATTTTTAATGAAGCCGGGGGGTTTAATGAAGAACTTACCATCGGGGAAGATACTGATTTAACCTGCCGAATTTACCAGAGAGGTTGTCGGGTCGTATATAACCCTTTTGTCTATGTGATCCATGAGCATCAAAAGACGATGCTTGAGTTCTTTGAACACCAAAATAGGTGGGGAGAAACGATAGGTTTAGATTTAGAAATTAAGTATCAAAAGATAAGAAAATTAAATCCTATTTTTCTGAATCAAAATCCCTATTTTTATCTCTTTTTTTTGATCGTGCCTGTAAGTCTTGCAATTACCTGTAAGTCAGTTTTGAAAAATTTTAAATATGACAAATCAATATTGTTATGTACCCCATTTATTTTTAGAGATATTGTCAAATGTTGGCTTCTGGATATTCGGTCAAACCGAATTTTTAGGAGTATCCCGACGAATATTTGCCCTTTCATTGCCGCTACGTTCAAC
>JAGVOW010000095.1 GCA_020052515.1 Brevinematales bacterium
ATGTCAGAAACACGGAATTCCGCCGCCACACGCTGGATGCGGCTGGCAGTACGCAACAACAAATGGGCACGGTAAGCAGTTTCCAGGTCAGCATTGAACGCAATACCGCGATGCAGTTTGTTTTGATCCTGTATACCGAGTAGAGTGAGTTCAGAAGCAAGTACATCGACCGTTTCATGCGGACACGTGGCAATCCATTGCATAAAGTATTTTGCACCTCAAAAATCTAAATTTTACCGGCATGCTGGCGGGCCAATTTCCTTTAAATGATTACAAATAATAATGAAGTCAACGGAAGGTGAATGCAGCTTTTTGTTAAAAGCCTTCCACTGGTTTAGTTTATCCGGTTGAGAATAAAAATGATCTTGAAAGACATCCGGAAATTCTTTTAGGACGGTTTTTCGTCTTTTCAATGTAACCGCTATTGCTTCCGCTAAAATAATTCCCTTGAAATCCCGGCTTTTAATGAGACTATAAATATCATAAAAATCTTTCATCCTGCTGTTAACAAAAGACAAGGTCAACATTGCCTCAAATTTTTCCGCTATGACCGATTCCAGTGAATACGCATATATTAGGTTTATCCATATCCAGAAGGGATGGATAATCAATTTTAACCGGTCCATTGACAACAATATCTCCGAAACCAATGTCCAGCTGGACTCGAATTCTGGAATTTTCAATATACGCTTTTAGAACAACACGGATTCCCTCATAGTCAGCGTCTTCTTTAATTCTTTCAAGTTGAATACTTTCATTTTGAAAATAGATACCATCCGGAACATCCATTTTAATAACTTCATTGAACACATTTCTAAGGGACACCCTATCTTTTGGAATATTCAGCCCAAAAAAATCAATATCTTTTGTTGTTCGCCCCATAAGTTTATTCTCACGGTAAAGCAGTAAACCGCCTTTTAATATAAAATTGGTTTTATACACTGAGCTTGAAAGCCTATATAAAAGGCGCTCCTGGGCATAAAGCTGTAAAAGGTAATCAAAACTCAAATCTGATTCTTTAGCGATGTTTAACAGCCTGCTTTTGACTGAGGCGGCAATATTCTTTGTGGCTTTATTCATATCAATATTTCCAGATAGTTTGTCAGAAGTTTTTCCACCCTCAATATACGTGAAAATTCATATAGTTTGGAAAGATCTCTATCTTTCATTTTCATATAATTCTTGATGGCTTCCAGGACTATATCTTTTCCAATCTTATTCCTGAATTTCACCGCATCGCAGATAGCCCTTTCCCGGGAATAAATCCGATAAGCCATGTTGTCAGCCCATAATGCGCCAGGGCAGTACCGAGACAGAATATTCCGGAAGGGACAATAGCCTGGACTTCTATTAAAGATTCCCCGGTCTGCTTTTCAGTCAGGCGGAACAACCCCCTTTTTATCTGCGTTAATGTGCCATCAGCCGCCATTATCTGAGCATAAACATTGCTGATACCCTGTTTGATCAATTCGCTTGTGCGGAGATATCCATGATTTTGCTCAATAATTGCAGGATGCGTTCTTCCGTTTCTTTCTTCATAACCGTCTCTATTTATAAAATTAACTGTACTTGTAAATAAGTACCGTTAATATTATCATAAAAAATAAGTTCCTACAAATCTTTAGATAATAAATATTTTCCCATGTTCTTCTCACTTTCTGTTCTTTAGGGTTGGTTACTTCTTCGTTAAATCGCGGACGGTTTTGACTTCGCGGTCGGGCATGGGAGGTCTTCTTTATTTCCGCTTTTGAGATTTATTCATACCCTCAAGCCTTTTTATTGCTTTATCAAAATCAGACTCAAGCATATTATCTTGAATAACACGATACTTTTCATATTCATTTTCAGCAAAAACTTTGGCTATTTCAGCGGTTACTTTTCCTGGATTGGTTAAAATCTCTTTTTCATTAAATTGTAAGAAAATATCCAATTTAGAAACCCAATCTTTCATATTCATTATTTTTCGATTATTTGCCTGAAGCTCCGCATAATCCAGATACATCGAAACAACGCGATTAAGCTGATCCAGTTCTTTTTCATCTAAGTAGTTTTTAGCAATGCTTACATCGGTTTTTCGTATTTGTCCATCAGGAGCGTTTTTCCAATTGGTCAATCCCATATTCAGTTTTTGACTATTTGCTCGGGAATAAATAAGTTCGGCGGCAGTTTGCCTGCTGATAGCCCAATGCAATTTATTCTGCACGGTCGCGAAAAAGACTTTAGTTTCTTCGCTCTCGCTGTCATAATCGGCACTGCATTGCGCGTATATATCTGTGATTTTTTGATAAAAGCGGCGTTCGCTCGAACGGATATCCCGGATCCGGGCTAATTGTTCCTCAAAATAATCCTGCCCGAAGATGTTTTGCGGATTTTTAAGCCGCTCATCATCCATAGTAAAACCCTTAATAATATACTCTTTTAGCCTTTCAGTCGCCCAGATGCGGAAACGGGTCGCTTGAGAAGAATTAACCCGATAACCCACGGAAATAATGGCGTCGAGATTGTAGAATTTAGTTGGATATGCTTTGCCATCCGCGGCAGTATGTGCAATTTTTGCACTAACTGAATTTTCATTAAGTTCATTACTTTCAAAGATATTCTTCAGGTGTTTGGTTACAACTGTCCTGTCCACTCCGAATAATGCAGCTATTTTATCCTGAGTCAGCCAGATGTTTTCATCGTGCAGGAATATTTCTACTTTCACTTTCCCGTCCGGAGTGGTGTAAAGCAAAAAGTCGGTATAGGTGTTGTTGGGTACTATTTGATTCTTTTTTTTTCTCATGAGAATTCTCCCTAAATTTTTTAACCACGGAAGGTATGGAAAAATTTGTTCACCTTTTCCGTATTTTCAGTGTGCCGAATCGAATTATCATATCAGCATTATATCAAAATAATTCTCATCATGATTAATCAAATTGTTTTTTTACTATCCAGTCAATATCCAAAACCGTCATTTCCCCATCGCCGTCAAGGTTAATATTGTCTAAAGTCCCGGCGCACTCATGGCATTGATAGATAGTCTTTAGATATTTCTTTTCCAGAAGGGCCGGAAGATAATCGAAATATTTCGGTTCATTTAAAAGCTTTTTCCGGTAAAAGGAATAAAGCCCCATTGTTCCTTTTGAAGAATTACAGTGTTTGCAGGCATAAACTTGATTGTGAATATGCTGGATCGCATCGCATTCGCCGCATTCCGATTTGATCTGTAGTGACTTTGGAACAATGTGTTCCCAAGCTAGACTTTCTTCCGACCCGCAATAAGTGCAGACCTTATCGCTTTCTATCAATTGCTTGTCTTCACGCAGAATGTCCGACCATGAAATGGTGCCATTCCCAAGTTCCCGGAATTTCTGCTTGATAAAGCCGTAGCATTTCTTCTTGGCTTCAGCACTGTCGGTGCATTGAAAACTACTTCGTGCAATCAGCTTTGCATATTGAAAGTAGATTACATCACGGACGGTTTTGACTTCACGGTCGGGCATGGAAGGGCCTCCTGGTCAACTGTCAGGTGAATACTAAACCTGTTTATACTATTTAAACAGTTCCGTTAAATCCCATTCATCTATATGACCTTTATTTTTGGTTTCAAATAGATTTACATACTCATTTTCTGAAATTATACATAAGGCTTCATTAATACTTTTCTTAATTACATCAATGCTTCTTCCAGGAACCTTCACACCTTCAGTAGCAAATGAATAGATGTTTTTGATGTTTGAGAAGCGAATATTTTGACGAAGATAATGGGCAGCAAACCCAGTTAATATTAATAAATCTTTTTGCCTATTTTTTCTGTCTTTCTCATTTGAAACTAAAAATAATATTGCATATTCTGAATGAGGGAATATCAAATATCTATCGAAATATTTCTCAGTTGATTTGATTTTTTTCTTAATTATATCTGATAATAAAATACATTCCATTCTTGTAAGATGACCGAAAACACCTATTATTTCAAAGTACTTTTCTACACTCTCTTGTTTTTCAATTTTAAGATGAGTGATTGTATATTCAATGGAAGTTCTAAATTCACGTATTATTATGTCAACAATTATCGGTTTATATTTAATTTCATTTCTTCTTATTATTTTATCTCTATGTACTTGTTGATATTCTTCCCATAAACCAGGTTCTATTATAAGAATATCGTATTTGCCAGTTTTAAATTCCTCAAATAACTGATACTTAGATTTTAGAAAAGCTAATAAGTCTAAGTCATTGGTATTTTCTTGGATTATTTTCTCCGAAGCAAACTGACGATCTTCCAGATACTTAAAAATATCTCCGGCAGAGTTAAATTCATTTAGTAATAAGTAGAAATCCGATAGAATAAATGAATGTATCACAATTCCTTTATGGCATTCAAATTTTTTTGGAAGTTGAAATCTGAATTCCGGATCATTAAATTGCTCATCTTTGAGGTTTATTGTTATAATGCCTATTTTATTTTTAACAAAATGCCAAGGCAAATAAGCTTCTACACCAAACCTTGTAGTTAATTTAACTTTACTTTTTCTGTCTTCAGCATAAAGAGTTCTATTTATTTGATTTTTTGCTTTATCGTACTTTCTAATCACCCTATCATATTCAATACTCGATAAATCAGTAGCTTCCAGATCGATTGATTTTGATTGAATAGTAATTAAAGTATCGTATACAAATACTAAAATATCTGTAAGTTCTATTTGTTCCCCGTTTTCTTTTATAAGAATAGGAGAACGAAAAACAAAATCTTCTCCAAATATACCACAGCAAGCTTTTTCTAATACATCTTCTGAAAGATAACCATGATTCATCTTTTTCTCTTCATATAAATTTTATTAGTTAAAATCCTGTTTTCTATTTGAAAAAATTATTTTTTTCTCGATTTTTGCGCTAAGGCACTGCCTGCTGCAGACTTAGAGGCCTTGCTTGTCCTGCGATCTCTAAGAGTCTTCGAAGCGGCTGTTGCAGCTTTTGCTGATGTTTGTTTTGTTGGCGCTTTGGTCTGAGATAATGCACTACCGGCCGCAGACTTAGATTTTACACCGGTGGGCTTACTGGTTAAAATCTTAGAAGCATTTGTGGCGGCTTTGGGACCAGTTACTTTTTTGTTTGACATAATGTTACTCCTTAATTCTTTTTGGCTTTTTCTACAAATTCTTCGATCGATAATTGTGTAAATTTTTGTTCTTGTTGGATGGTAACTCCATCTTCCCTAAAATTAATTTCAGTAATTTGGCTATTAATGCGGGTGTGAAAAGTTACATGTTTCTTTCTGTTAATTTCATTATTATCAAATATTGGTTTGATAAAAGCCAAATAAATAGAAAGTAACAAAGAAAAACTTTCAACTGCTACTCCAAAAATATTAATAAATAAGGGTAAATAGTCATTGGATAGTCTGATTTCTCTATTATCAACATTTCCTGAGTAATAAGGTTCAAAAATCTTTTTAATAACTCTCAACTCTGAGACAGAAACGTCTGCATCTGTAGAAACCCCAAGAATAATCTTTTCAATTTTAAAATTATTCATCTTCCCTCCACCACCTTTATCTCTTCCTCCGTCAGTCCATACAGCTCATACACCAGCCTGTCAATCTTCCTGTCCAGAATCTCCCCCTGCTGACTGAACAATGCCTTATCCTGTTCGGTCTTAGCGGCTTGAAGCTCCTTTTGAGAGGCAAGCATTTGATCTACGAGGGAAACCATTTTGTCGTGCTGGGCTTTTTCAGAAGCGATTGAAAAATCAATAGTCCTAATTGGAAAAGGGTTCAAATATTGGGTTTTGAAGGTGAAAAAACCGCCACGTAATACATAACCTGTAGATTGTAGGAAAAACCATAAAAGTCTTGAATTCAATATCCCAAGAAAATACAATCTATTTTCCGGTCTATTATCATCAAAAACAAAACTATATACTTTTGTTGTATGATAATATATACCCTGATTATCAACAGTCATATTACAACCATATGAAATTTCAGGGGTCATAATTTTAATTGCATCAAATTCCGCTAAGTTTTTCGGATAAATATAGGCATAAAATTCTTCATGTTTCATTTTTCCATTTTCTCTATTTTCAAGCTCTTTTTTATTTGCATGCAGGTATTCCCAGCCCAATGGAAAAATTTCCTTAATATATTTCGGACTCATAAGATTAGCCTTACCATTTTCGATTAAATAAGGAAATATCACATAAGAATTGTGAACGGGCTCCTGATAACGCTTTACGTCCTTGCCCATCAAAAAAGGTTTCACAAGTCCTTTCTCAATCTCAATTTCCTTTTCTAAAGTTTGTGAGTACAATTTCAATATTCGGGAACTGCCAGAATCAAGATTTGTACTTTTTAAAACATAAATTTTATCAGCGCTGGTTTGCAAACCCACAAATATTTTTCTGGTAATATTTTCCAATTTCAAAGGCATTGATTCAAGTTTCTCCAGCAATTCGCCTTTCACGTCCGTATGAAAATGCCACTTTTCTTTTTGTGATAGCTCAACAGGCAATTTGATAAAATTCAATTCTTTTAAAGAATCCGGCATATTCTCAACCGATTCAATTTTGGCATAATCAAACATTTGATTGGATTTACTGGACATAAAGAGCAAGCAGGTATAAGTGGTCGCGTTCTCAAAAATCTGGTTTGCGCCAAAATGGACGACCTTTTTTAAAGCGGATTTCTCTGATATGATTGTTCTGATATTGAATCCCATATCACCCTGAAAGAACTTGTGCGGCAGGATATATCCGGTTGATCCATTGTTTTTGATAAGCTTTAAAGCCTTCTCGAGAAACATGACATAAATATCAATATTACCGGAGGACGCGGAACGATATTTCGATTTTAGATAAGGTATTGTCTCTGGTTGATATTCCTGAAGCCCTTGAATCCTAATATACGGTGGATTCCCAATCACCACATCAAACCCGCCGCTCTTCATAATCTCTTGAAAACCGGCGGCGCTCGACCAATCAAACGCGTTGATCGACCTTATAGTTTCCTTATCAAAAAGGCTTCCTTCACTCTCATAAAAATCGCTGCCGATTAGGCTGTTCCCGCATTTTATATTATTGCCCAAATTCGGCAGATACTTTGTATCGCTGTGCTTAAAAAGCATCCCCGCGCTTTCGGCGCTTTCATTTTCCATCAGTTTCAGAAGCAGGGAAAGTTTTGTCACTTCCACAGCCTGCGGGTCAATGTCCACGCCGTAAATATTATTGAGGAGAATTTTCTGCTTTTCCTGAATGGTAAGATGATAGTCATTCTTTCTCACTTCATAGATTTTTCCAGCTTTAATCCATTTCTGTTTCCATTTTTGGGCCGCTTCTTCCTCCGATTTAGAAGTTCTCATAAGTTGTTTTAACTCTTTTCCCGGCGGATAGGTATAGTATTGAATATAATAGTTTAATAGATAATTAAAAGCCCCAATCAGAAACGAACCGGAACCGCATGCAGGATCAAGAATTTTGATTTTCTCAATTTCAGCGGGAGTCATAACGGTCGTCGAGTTTACCGCTCCTTGCTTATCCGCACTATCGAGACGACCTATCATTGCTCCCACTGTATTCTCAACAATGTAATTGACAATATATTGAGGCGTATAATAAACACCGCCTGCTTTTCTTACTTCCGGCTTCTCTTCAATCTTCGCATGATGGCCTTCCGTCAGCCGGATAGTCTTGCCGAGGAATTGCTCATAAATATTGCCGAGGACTTCAATCGGCAGGACAGAAAATTCATAAGGACAATCAGGATAATACATTTCAGAGATAATTGTCTTGAGGACATTATCATCGATAGAAAGGCCGGTTAAGAACTCATCGGCCTTAAATAAATCGCTATTGTACTTTTCATTACCCTTGATGAAAAGTTTATTCATTTCCTGATAGGCATTTATTCTATGGACAACTTCGAATAAAAGAGCATATTCTTCCGTTCCTCTATCTTCGGCAATCCGCAGGAATATAATCCTATCCATTATTTTTTGGACAGCAAAATTGAGCTGGTAAACATCTTCCAGTTGAGGGTTTCTGAGAGAAATATTTTTAGCCAGGCTTTCCCGCCAATCAGAAATGAGCTTTAAGAATTCTTTATCAACTTCAGAGGAACCTTTTTTACTCTTGTTTTTCTCAACATAAAGGTCAAAGCTGCCTTTCAGAATAGCTTCTTTAGAAAATGTATTACAAATAAAATCAAAATTCTTTTCATACTCTTCATAAGTACAGTAAAATACTCTCGCTGTGCTTGCTTTGTCTGCCTTATCGGGTTTAATGCGAGTGTCATAAACGGCAAATTCCTCAAAGTCAGTGAGAATGGATAAAGGCAGTTTAGCTGTATAGGCATAGCGCCTGATTTGATAGGCAGGGTCAATTTCCTCCCTGATGTTAACGGAAGGCTTTTTAGCCTCAACAAAGAATTTTCTTATACCCCCGATTCTGAAAGAATAATCCGGGGCTTTCGGCTTTCCGTGAATGATGACTTTGTCTTCCCGGACTACTTCTCTATAATCTTCGGAATAGCCTTGAGTATTTCGAACATCCCAATCTAATAGCTCAAAAAACTTATCAATAAAATCAACACGTGTATTTGCTTCATCGTAAGAAAGGCTTTTGTATTGCTTGATATTTGTTTTGAATTGCTCGGTCAGCTCTTGAAGCTTTGCCAATTTTTCAGTGAGTTCCATTTTATCAATTCCTCAGTTAATCTTATCAAGATAAAAATAAAAGGCGACACTCCTCACATGCTTGCTATTTTCAACTATGTCAATATGTTAATACCGCTTTACGAAGTTGTCAATTTTTATCCCGCCCGATTAATGAACCGTGAAAATCCGTGTTATCCGTATAATCCGTGTGAAATTGGCTTTCAAATTAAAATGGAGAATGAATAAGAAGTTGTCTGTTTAGATTGGATCCTTTTTTAAAACTTCGGAGGGAGAGGGATTCGAACCCCCGAACCCTTACGGGTTAACGGTTTTCAAGACCGCCTCCATCGACCACTCGGACATCCCTCCTGAATTTGGAACAATATTTTATTACAAATAAAGGGATTTGTCAAAAATTTGATTATCTCTTTATTCCGTGGTAGAATAAAGCCCTTGCCGGGCGGGGCAGCGGTATAGTGGCTGAGCACGCTGCGGCGAATCATTCCTTTTCGAGACCGCTTTATTCA